>JBFYZM010000023.1:0-3241 GCA_041309505.1 Candidatus Krumholzibacteriota bacterium | reverse complement strand
TTCGATCAAGACGGATTGATGTTGATTTTCCACCGGCTTTGTAGTACCTTGCATCGGATTTTACCGGCTTCCAGATTCGCCGGAAATTCCGCGAGATCGTGCAGATAAGCGAACGATGAAGGTGGTTCATGAAAACGCTCATTCTCATTATCGTAAGCGCGGTGTTCGTCAATAACTTCGTCCTGAGCCGGTTTCTCGGCATCTGTCCGTTCCTCGGCGTTTCCAAGCGGATCAAGACCGCGGCGGGAATGAGCGCCGCCGTCATCTTCGTCATGACGATGGCGTCCGCCGCCACGTGGCTTTTCTACCAATACATTCTCGTGCGGTTCCACCTCGAGTACCTGCAGACGGTGACGTTCATTCTGGTGATCGCCGCCCTCGTCCAGGTGGTCGAGACGGTGCTCCTCAAGATGAGCCCGACGCTCTACCGGGCGCTCGGCATCTACCTGCCGCTCATCACGACGAACTGCGCCGTGCTCGGTGTCGCCGTTCTGAATATCCAGAAGCAGTACAATCTCGTCGAAACGACCGTTTTCGGCTTCGGGGCCGCGGTCGGTTTCGGATTCGCCATGATGATTTTTTCCGGCATCAGGGAGCGCATGGAGCTTTGCGACATACCGGTTCCCCTTCGAGGAACGGCGATCGGGCTCGTGACGGCGGGGCTTCTTTCCCTCGCTTTCATGGGCTTCACCGGCCTCGTGAAACAATGATAAGGAGATGCGTTCTATGCAGACGGCAGTCCTGACCGCGATCATCGCGCTGTCCGCCCTCGCGCTCTTCTCGAGCCTTCTTCTCGCGGCGGTGGCGCGCGCCTTCGCCGTCCCGTCGAATCCGAAGGTCGAAGAGATCGAGGGGGCGCTGCCCGGCGCGAACTGCGGCGGCTGCGGGCTCCCCGGCTGCTCGGAGCTCGCGCGTCGCATCGCCGACGGCAAGGCAAGCGTCGACGCGTGTCCGGTCGGAGGAGAGAATGTCGCGTCGAAGATCGCCGCGATCATGGGCGCCTCCTTCGCGGGGGGCGCGGGACGCAAGGTGGCGCTCGTGCTCTGCGCCGGCGACGACCAGGTCGCCGCGAAGCGCTTTCATTACAACGGGATCAGGGATTGCACGTCGGCGGCGATCCTCTTCGGCGGCGACAAGGCCTGCTCGTACGGCTGTCTCGGCCTCGGAACGTGCGCGGGCGTTTGTCCCTTCGACGCGCTCCACATGCTCCCGAACGGCCTGCCCGAGGTTGACCCCGTCAAGTGCACCGCGTGCGGAAAATGCGTGACCGCGTGCCCCAAGCACATCATCAAGCTCGTTCCCGCCGGCAAGCGGCTCCATATTCTCTGCTCGTCGCACGACAAGGGGGGGAAGGTCCGCAAGATCTGCGCGGTCGGCTGCATCGGATGCATGAAATGCGTCAAGGAGGCTCCCGAGGGAGCGATTTCGATGCAGGAAAACCTCGCGGTGGTCGATTATACCTACGATATCCCCGATTCGATCGCGGCGGTCTGCCCGATGAATACGATCCAGGTCAAGGTGTTGGACGGTTCCGGTGTCGAAGTCGAGCTCAAGGTGGCGGCGGGAGGTGAGGCCTGATGGCGGCGAGAAGATTCTACGGCGGCGTTCATCCGGCGTATAACAAGGATCTGGCGGACAAGCTCGCCATAGAGACGATGCCCGTTCCGAAGCGTTTAATCGTACCGTTCGCGCAGAACCTCGGCGCCGCCCCGAAACCGGTCGTCAAGAAGGGGGACACGGTCAAGAAGGGTCAGATCATCGCGGAGCCGCAGGGCTTCGTCTCGGTGCCCCTCCACGCGCCGACCTCGGGCACCGTGCAGGCGATCGACGTGTTCCCGCACCCGGTCGGCGCCGACATGCCCGCCGCGGTCATCGTGCCCGACGGCAGGGACGAATGGGCGGACGGATTCGACGTCGAACGCGGCGGGGAGGGCCTGGACGCCGAAAAGATAAAGGCGATCGTTCGCGACGCCGGTCTCGTCGGCATGGGAGGCGCCTCGTTTCCCACGCACGTGAAGCTCTCTCCCCCGAAGGACAAACCGATCGACGTGCTCGTTATCAACGGCGCCGAATGCGAACCCTATCTCGCGAGCGACCATCGCCTCATGCTCGAGAAATCGGCGCAGATACTCGAAGGCGTTTCCTATCTCGCGCAGGCGCTCGGCGTGAAGAACGTGATCGTCGGCATCGAGAAGAATAAGTCCGACGCGATCGGGACGATGCGGAAAGAGGCCGAGAAACGGCGCTTCGCCGTGCGGGCGCTCGACGTCGTCTATCCGCAGGGCGCCGAACGTCAGCTCATATACGTCCTCACCGGACGCGTCGTCCCCGCGGGCGGGCTCCCGATGGACGTCGGCGTGCTGGTCCAGAACGTCGGCACCGCGTACGCCGCCTGGGACGCCGTGCGCCGCAACCGGCCCCTCGTCGAGCGCGTCGTGTGCGTGACGGGCCGCGGCGTGGCCGAGCCCAAGAACGTGCTCGCGCGGATCGGCACGACCTTCGGCGACCTGATCGAGTTTTGCGGCGGCAGGAGAGAGGACGCGGGGAAGGTGATCGGCGGCGGTCCGATGATGGGCGTTGCCCAGTATTCTCTCGACGCGCCCGTGACGAAGGGAACGAGCGGGATCGTCGTTCTGAGGCAGGAAGAGGTCGCCCAGTTCGTCGGCGACGCGTGCATCCGCTGCGGAAGATGCGTGCGGGCGTGCCCGATGCGCCTCAATCCGTCGGTTCTCAGCATATTCGCCGAACGTCTCCGCTTCGAGGACGCGGGCGAGCACCACGTGCTCGACTGTATCGAGTGCGGCTGCTGCGCGTATGTCTGCCCCTCGCGCCGGCCGATGGTGCATCATTTCCGCCGCGCGAAGGCGGAGGTGCGGAAGAGCGCAGCCAAAGCGGTTTGAGCGGGAGGTTTCGTTGGAAGAGATCAAGGAGAAGGAGATCAAGGAACAGCTCGACGAGGCGGGTCCGCGCTTCCTCGTGAGCTCGTCTCCCCACATTCACGACGGAAAGCGCGTCGGCGACATCATGCGTCTCGTGATCGTCGCGCTCATGCCGGCGACGCTCTTTTCGGTGTACCTGTTCGGTCTCGCCGCCCTTTTCACGATCGTCATCTCGGTCGGCTCGGCCGTTCTCCTCGAGGCGGCCTGGCAGAAGATCGTCCGGAAGCCGGTCACCGTCGACAACCTGAGCGCGGCGCTCACGGGCCTGCTTCTCGCCCTCAACCTTCCCGCGACGAGCCCCT
>JBFYZM010000022.1:0-18112 GCA_041309505.1 Candidatus Krumholzibacteriota bacterium | reverse complement strand
CTCGATCCGGTCACACGGGACGGCGACGAACGCCTGCAGCAAGACCGTATCGTGCCCGTCCTGAGAAATCACCTTGATGGGATAGAGACCCGGCTCGGAGGGGGACGTCCATTCCCAGCGTCCCGTGCCCAGCGGCACGAGCTCGCCCCCCGTCGGCTTCGCCACATAGTCCGATGCCGGAACGGGACCCACCACATCGAAAGTCACCGTCTCGCCCGGGAGCACCGTCAATGCGCACACCCGAAGAGGCAAGATCAAGCCCCTGTGCCGGACCGCAACCCCTATCGCCGGCGGCTCGGGGGGCGCGGCCGGTCGAGCGGCGGCCGCTGCGCCGAGCACGGCGAGCATTGCGAGCGCCGCCCCCGCGCATGCGAGGCGCTTTACGTGTATTCGGGGCCTGAGGCTTGACGTCATAGTCGTCCCTCGGATGGTTATCGATACACGGGAGAGCGCAGGTCGGTGCCGGTTGGTCCTCACACGGGAGTTTCATCTGAATATAGTTGTATCTTCACAAGTTAGCAATACATCCTTTTGCGCGTCTCCACGGGGGACATGCATGCGGCGTGCCGACTATTTCCGGGCGGGTGCGGGCGCCCGCATCGCCTTCAAGAGAGGCGGGTCATGATCGTAGATATCCCGGCGGAACTGGATCGTCCGGTCCTCGTCGGCCCAGGCGGTCCAGTAAAGCACATGAACCGGCATCGGTTCCGGAAGCGGCACGGTGAGGTCCACCGCCTCGTCCAGCATACTCATGAGCTTGTCGCGATTCCAACCCGGATCCTTCCTGAGAAGATACAGGGCGAGCTCGGTCGGCTTCTGGACCCGGATGCATCCATGGCTGAAGTCCCGCCGCGTTTCCTCGAACAGCGGGCGGGACGGCGTGTCGTGAAGATAGACGTTGAACTTGTTTGGAAACATAAATTTAATGCGCCCGAGCGCGTTGATCGGCCCCGAATCCTGGATCAGCTGGAGGGGGAAGTCATCGGACGTGAGCGCCGGCCAATCGATCGTCGCGGGATCGACCTCGCGAACTTCCGGGCCCAGATTCTGATAGACGCGCATTCTCTGTTTCGCGAGATAGGCGCGGTCGGTCATGAGGCGAGGGAGTATCTCCTCCACCGCGATGGCGCGGGGCACGTGCCAAAGGGGATTGAGCACGAGGTACCGCATCGTCTCGCTGAACACCGGCGTGTGGTGATACGGGAGCCCGACGACAACCCGCATGTCCAGCGCGACCTCATCCTCCTCAACCACCTCCAGCTCGAATGCCGCGATATTCACGACAATATGGCGTCTGCCCAGGTCCTGCGGCAGCCAGCGCCAGCGCTCGAGGTTCAGCTCGAGCTGCTCCACGCGGCGCTCCGCGCTCACGTTGAGCTCGGCGCGGGTCTCGGCGTCCATGACGCCGGTCGCCGTCAGGCCGTGGCGCCCCTGGAACCGCACCATGGCCTGCTCGAGATCCTCGTCGAACAGATCGGGATCCCTCGACACCGCCGCCCCAAGGTCGCCCCCGAGGCGCAATCGCTCTCGAAGCGCCGCCACGGCAGGGCCGCGATCTCCCCGCTTCAGC
Source organism: Candidatus Krumholzibacteriota bacterium (assembly GCA_041309505.1). Lineage (GTDB taxonomy): Bacteria > Krumholzibacteriota > Krumholzibacteriia > Krumholzibacteriales > Krumholzibacteriaceae > SSS58A. The sequence continues at coordinate 16,542 of JBFYZM010000022.1, read as the reverse complement.
GCCTGCCCGACCGGGATCGTGGGCCACCCCCCCCGTGCCGCCACTGCCCGGTGGTACGCCAGCGCCTCGCGAAGCTGACGGAAGCCCCGCTGCGGAGGCGCCAGCTTCGCCAGCGCTCCGGCGACGTCACCCGACCGCAGGGCGGTCTCCAGGACGGCGGCGAGATCGGCGCCGCGCCGGTTCGCCACCCATTCCGGCTGAATGGTTTCGGGATTCACGCGCCCGGCCAGGAGATGAGACCCGTACATGAGGAACGCATCCGTGAGCAGGAGATCGAGCTCCGCCCATCGATCGGGATATATCAACCCGCCGCTCCGGCCGTCGGCGCGCACCGCGACAAGCAAGGTCTCGATGGCGGCGAGATGGTAGTCTTCCCCCCGCAGCCCCTCGAGATTTGCCCGGTGAAGGGCGTTCACCAGGTCGTCGACTTGCCGCGTGGGACCGCGACTGTCCTCCCACGCCGGGCGGTAGAGCCGCCGAATGTAGAAGCCGGGGAGCTCCGCGCTCGCGTAGACCGGCTCGCCGCATGCCGAAAGCTCCGCGCACACGCCGGCGACTTCGATGCGGGTCCTGATCTGGTCGCCGGCGAGCTCGTCGGGCGAACGGAAATGTCCGACCGCCCTCCCCTGCGGCAGCAATCTCCTGGCAGCGGCGAAATCCCGTTCATCCTGCCTGGAGCAGGCCGTGAACAACGCGCAGAGACATAGTGCGGCAAGCACGCACGGCAACACTCTTCTGATGTTCATTGGGAATACCGGTGAGGCCAACATGTGAGGATTATACGCGCGAAGGGCGGGAAAATCAATACGACATAGAGGCTCACGGTAGGAAACGCTTCACTTCGGACTCGATTCTGAACTTGTTGCCGCCTCGCTCGAGCATGATAGAGCGAATATCGCCCGGCTCGCCGCGGAGCGCGTCGACGACCGTTCCCATCGTGGCGCCGGTCGTCTCGAGATCGCCGATCTGAATGAGCTTGTCCCCCGCTTCGACGCCGTCGGTGGCGGGCTTTCCGTCCTTCGGCGAGACCCCGATGACGGTGTAGCTCCCATCATCCTCGGGGCGCAGCGTGAGGCCCACGAGATCCATATCATGCGTCTCAGCGGGCCCGGCGCCCTTCTCGAAGTAAACGGCGCCTCCCGCGTAATCGATCTCGATGCGATAGGCTTTGAACGCGTTCGGGCCGAGAAAGCCGTTCACCGGGCGCGCGGTCTTCCGCGAATACCATGCCCCGAGCGGCGGGCCGCCCGGCTGGACGCCCGCGACCCCGACGACACCGACGCCGGCGAGCCGCACGGGGCCCCACATAATCTCGGGCACGCGCGCGACGGTCGCGTTCTGCTCGTCGGGCGGCCACCAGCCCCACATGTTCGCGCAGCCGACGGCGCCCTTCATTCGTGGCAGGTCAGGGTAACGCTTCAAGAGCCGCTCGAGCACATCTACGTCCACAAAGCTGTATGAGGCGCCCATGTCGAGCGCAAGGCTCAGGCTGTCGCCGTCGACGACCGCGTCGATCTGGACGATGCCGGTTTGCGAATTGACGGCGGCGGGGGCGCGCACGCCGCGGTGCTCAAACGTCCCCGGCTTCGCGATCGTGAGAAGGCGCTCGGGGTAGTCGAAGACGACCTGATAGCGTTGGAGGATCCTCGAAGAGAGATGGCCGTCGTTGTGCATCGTATTGAACATCCACGCGGGAGCGCCGCCGACATGAGTTTCGACGCCTGAAAAATCGAGCGGCATCCCGCCGATGCGGACGTGTGCGGGCGGCAGCGACATATTCGGATCTTTGACGAGCGCGGCGAGATCGATCCCCAGATCGCGGGCGAGCGCCTCGCTCATGGAGAAGACCGGCTCGCCCGTATCGACCCACAGGCGCGCCGCGCGCCAGGTGCCGTCCGTGCGCTGGATCTCCACGTCGACGAGCATGCGATTGTGATCGAGGACGAACGGGACGGTGACGGACGCGGGCGCCGCCTCGAGCGCGGGCGCGTCAAACGACAGAAGGCATAGAATAAGCGCGAGTTCGATCATGGAGAATTATACGCGCATTCGCGGGCATGGTTCCGCCGACGCCGAAGATTCACCGCGACCGACTCAACCGTCCCTACCTCAGGAACACCATCTTGCGCGTCAGGCTCTCTTTTCCGAACTCGAGCTTGTAGAAATAAATCCCCGACGCGACGGCCCGGCCGTTTTGATCGCGACCCGTCCACTGCACCGTATGAGGTCCCTGCTCCTGCTTCCCGTCGACCAGCCGCGCCACGCGGCGCCCCGAGACGTCGAACACGGTCAGCGACACGTAGCCGCTCTCCGGCAAGGAGTATTCGATCGTCGTCGAGGGATTGAACGGGTTCGGGTGATTCTGCATGAGGGCGAGCACCCGCGGCGGGACCGTGACGGCCTCCGTCTCGAAGAGAATGCGCTGCGCGCCGCTATCAATCGCGGCGACGCAGTAGCGGTAGCTCGATCCGGGCACGGCCGATTCATCGAGATACTTGAACGAACCGTCGCTCTCCCGCTCGACGAAGCCCGCGAGTGTCTCGTATACCCCGCTCTCCCCTGCCTTGCGCATGACGGCGAATTCCTTCGCGCCGCAGCCCTCGGCGAGCGACCATGCGATCTTGACGGCTTCGCCCCTGAGCATCGCGGAGAACGATTGGAGCTCGGTGGCGACAACATCGTCGCCCACGATGAGCGCGCATTCGCTCTCGCGGCGCCGACCATCAACGGCCGAGACCTTGTAGTAGAAACCGGTGCCGGGATGCCATTGATAATCTCGGAACGTGGTATCCGGCCATCCATAGCTATAGCATTCTGAATACTCACAATCGAGACGAGAGTCTATATTCGCGACGAAATCGGGAGTCGTCCCGCGATATATATAGTAATATAAGACATCCGGCTCGATGCTCTTGAGCCACGACAGCACGATCCCGTTCACCGTTCCTGTCGCCGTGAGGTTCCGCGGCATCGTCGGGGCGAATGGCGCCTCCATCAAGACCTCGCACGACGAGTAGCTCGTCGTCCCGCCGGCTCCGGGGCGAAGCGCCCGGACGCTCAGGTACACGAACTCGCGATCGGGAAGGCGCGGTATCTCGCAGAAATAGGTCTGAGATCCCGTTGCGGGAACGGTCGCGGCGAGCTCCGTCGCGGTGCCCTCCAGGCTCCTGCGATATACCTCGTACGACGTCACCGGGTCGGAATACGCTGGATCGTCGAAGAGGCTTCTCCGGAACTCGAGCGTGAATGCATCGGTTCCCTCGTCATAGGATTCGAAGTCGAAGAATGGAATGGGATACAAGAGAGTCACGGGAGCGATGCCCACATTGTTACGCTCGTTCACGTCCCGGTCCCCCAATCTAACGCTGATGACGATCCGCATTGACGAGCGAAGCCTGGAGGCGTAGACGAAGCGGTAGCTCCACCAGACAGTGAAATCAAAGTCAAACGAGCACGTTTCCCCCGGCAGGAGCCCGGCGCAATAGAGATAATCGCTGGGATACAGATTGGTGGGCTGCCAGGTTCCATTCTCGTCCAGATACTGAAGCTTGGCGTCGGCCGCAAAGGCCGTGGCCGCGAAGCTGCCGATATTGGCCACCGTGACGGAACAGGGTATGACCGTCCCGCAGTCGGCGATAGTGTCCGGCGCATCCACGTACGATACAACGAGATCGGGCCCGTTGCCGAATTCGCCATAGGAAACCCACGCGTTGCCGAGAAGATCGGCGACGCCGACAGACCGCAGAATATAGGGAACATTATCGAGAAGCGACGCGGCCAGATCGACCAATACGGTCACGCCGTCTCCCTGCAGATCGGCGTTCGCCACCGCGATACCGCCGAGCCCGTCGAGCCGCTGAGCCACCGTGTACGAGCTCGCGGCTTGGGCGGAAAGGGGATCGACCGCCTCCGAGAACACGACTTCGAGCTGCGTCTTCGTTACATAGTTCACATGCTCGATCACGGGCGGCGCGTAATCCGTGACGCACGAGTTGAGGCACGCGCTCGATATGCGCACGGCCGGCACGGGAGAAGAACTGCAGTCCAGGACTCGCAGGGAATCGAAGCGTAACGGCGGATACATGCTGGTCGAATAGGGCGCGAGCTGAATCATCGCGGCATTCGCGTTCATAGGATAGATCGTCTGATGGAATGCCCAGAACCAATCGGTTTGACAGTCGGAGAATCCGAGGTCAACGCTGCTGCCCGGCGTTCCCGAAATACTCATTATATTTGGATTATACGTGACCGTCGCGCCGAGAGCGTTCTCCGAATAGATCAGCCTGAAGGACAGGGTTTTCAATTCTATCGACGGAGCGTTGCACCACATCCACACTTCGATGGGCTGGTACGCACCGCGATCGGCGCAGTGAATCGTTCGGGCTTCGTCGAAATAGAGCCCCATGAGGGCCGTTTCCGCTTGCGCGCGCGCGATCGCCGGCAAGCAGAGAATCATCAGGGAAAACAGAAGCATTTTTTTCATGCGTGCGCCCCCCCCCGAGTCAGAATTTTCCATGAGTATGAGAAGCTATAAAGGAATTGTAGCACATTCGGGGCGGCCGCCGCAATCGGATTGTCGGAGCTTCGGCGCCGATCGCCGCGCGATCGTCAGCGGCGCAACAGCCGCACGACGAGGATGACGCACGCGACGATGAATGTAGTCCCGCAAATGCTGAAGATTCTCATGGCGAACCACCGAGGAAGAAAGATGTCCGTCACCGATCCGCGCTCGGCGCCGAGGTTCTCGGCCATCCTGGCGAGCGGGCATTTCCAGCCGCCGGCGACGAGCACGACCCCCTCGATGAGCCCTCCCGCCACCGCCACCCACGTCAGCTTCGTGATCCGGTCGAAGACACCGGAGTAGAGCGCGTAGAGAACGCAGGCGCTCAGCACCCAGAAGACGAGCGAGTGGACGATCTTGATCTGGAGAATCGATATGCGCATGTCGCACCGCTCGACGCGGGACTCATTCAATGGAAAGGACCGTTTTCAAACCCTCATTCAAATCTTGCATGTGCCTGAGCGAAAGCTGTCCGGCTTTCTCGGATAGATACTTCTTGTCGAGCGTGAGCAGCCGAGAGACGTCGATCACCGAGTCCTTGGGCAATTTGCTGTCGCGCCGTTTCAGGAAGATATTGCCCGGCGCCTCGGCCAACCGCAGATTCGACGATATCGCGGCCACGACGATCGTCGATATGTCGCTTCGATTGAACGCGTCGGATTGCACGATCACGATCGGGCGCCGATATCCGGGCTCCGATCCGCGCGGAACGGGCAAGCTCGCCCACCAGATCTCTCCGCGGAGCACTACCACTCCTCCCGCGCGATCGACGCTCCCTGAAGATGCTCGAGGACAGGATCGAGCCCTGCCCTGTCATCCTGCTTCTCGTATATGATATTCAGAGATTCGGTAATTCCTTCCTGCTTGTTGTCCTGCAGGAACGAACGCATGGCCCGCTGGAAGAGCTCGCTGCGGGAAACGCCGAGCCGCTTGGCAAGCTTCTCGGCCGCATCGAAGAGAGAGTCCGGAATCGAGATTGCAGTCTTCACGAAGGTGAGTATAACATAAGTTATACCTTTGTCGAGTGCAATTCTGGTGGTTCAGCGCCCGGCGAGCAGGCCGCAAATCAACTCCGCCGCCTTCCCCGCACCGTCGGCTGCGATGGCTGGATACGCAGCGGGCTTCCCGATGTTCGCCCGGATGGCGCCGGCGAGCGATTGCGGCGTCGTTTGCGAGAGATTCATCCTGACACCAGCGCCGTGTCTCGCGAGACGGCCCGCAACGACGACCTGCTGCTCCGAATGTCCCTCGAGAGGAAAGTAGAGAAACGGGCGGCGGAGCGCGGTGAGCTCGAGGGTCGCCGTCCCTCCCGCCTGCACGATCGCGAGATCGGCCGCGGCGAAATGCTCGTAGAGCGCCGGCACGTAACCGCGGATCTCCACGCCTTCGGGAGCGGCGATCGTGCCCGCCTGAACGCGCGGACCCGCGACGAGCACCATACGGAGATCGGGAATTTCGCGCCGCGCGATCGGAAACGCCGCGCCGCAGAGATCGAGGAGCTCCTTCCCCACCGCGGTGCCGCCGATCGAGCAGATGACGAGCGGCTCCCTGCCGTAGCCGAGGCGGCCGCGCAGCGCCGCGCGATCCGCGTAGCGCGCCGGATCGAAGGGGAAGACGTGCCCGACGAACTTGCAGCGCTTCCGGGCCCACTCGCGGCGATTCGGGAGACCGAGGCCGAACGACCGATCGGGAATGTCCTCCATCTCGCCGACGAAGAGCGCCAGATCGTATGCGGGTTTCGGCGGCCTTCGCCCGCCGCTCCAGGCGTGGTTCCACAGTTGAACTCCGAGGCGCTCCAGAGGGCTCGACGACATCGCGTCGAGCCCGACGAAATCGAATATCATGACGAAGGGGCACGTCTTCTTGAGCTTCCGGCCTTTGCGCAAGGCGAGGCTGATTTCGTAGGTCTCGTCGCCGATCACGAGGTCGAATCGCTCCCGGCTCGTGACGCGCGCGACGACCTCGACGTTGCGGGACCACGACTTCCGGGCGCTCATGGCGTACTGCACGAGGCTCAGGCTCGCGCCGCGCATCGATTGTTCCGCGACGGCGCTCTCGTCGATGAAATCGGCGGCGTCGGGAAGGAGATTCTCTCCGGCCTCGCGGATCACGCGGTCGGCCGGCGCCGCCGCGAGCCACGATATCTCGAGCCCCGGGCATCGCGTGCGCATCGCGGAGGCGATCGCGAGATCGCGCGTGACGTGGCCGAGCCCGATCGATCCGCTGATGAACAGAACCTTCATGATGACCTCCTGATCGGTCTCATTCCGAAGAGGAAGCGCATGACGTTGAAGCGCCTGACACCGAACTCATAGAGCGCCATGATCGCGGCGAACGAGACTATGACGACGATCAAGAGCTTCGGCAGGATGCCGATGTTCCAGCGGATGACGAAGTACCCCGCGATGAGAATGATCGTCTGATGGAAGAGATAGAACGGGAGCACAGCCTCGTTCGCGTACGCGAGCGCGCGGTTCTTGAAGTTGAGATATCGCGCGCCGAGGCCAAGCCAAAAGACCACCGATCCCCAGCTCGCGACGGCCCAAATGACCTGAAACAGCACGAACTTCAGCCCGAACGGCGCGGCTCCCGGCATCGGGTCGAAGCCGAGAACGAGCACGAGCGTCAGTATTCCACCGAACATGCCGGCGAGCCAGAGGCCGAGCCCGATCCACCGGTGCCTCTTGAAAGCGTCGGTGAAGCGCCCGTCGGCGGGGATCAAATACCCGAGCACGAAATAGATGCCGTACCAGACGAATTCGGCCCATCCCCTCTGCACCGGGGAAACCGCCCTGAGAACGACGAACGCGAGCGCGAGGGGAATCACGAACACGAAGATCCCGCCGCGGCGGCCGCACCAGCGGGCGAGCGCGTCGGTCCATCGCAGGCCCCGCGGCGATTTCATGAAGACGAGGAGCGGAAGCGCGGCGAGCGAGATGAGAAAGAGAAACTTCAGGAACCACAAGTGCCCGTCGAACGGGAGCGGCAGAAGGGTCATCGGCCACGGGGACAAACGCGGCAGCCCGAAATCGCCGAAGTAGGCCGGAAGCCACAGACGAAAATCGCCTCCGACCGACCCATCCATGATAACGCGCTGAAAATAGAACTGCGGCGGGAGGAGAATCAAGAAACCTATCGTGTAGAGCGGAATCAGGAGCCGCTTCGCGCGGTCGGCCGCGAACGCCCCCGCCGAGCGGGATTGCAGCACGTACCACGCGCCGGCGCCCGAGAGCAGGAAGAAGATTTCCATGAGCCACGGCCACATGAGGCCGCGCACGAGAATGAAGAGCACGAAGCTCCGCTCGGCGTTCTTGAGATGCCAGCCTTCCGTGTCGAAGAAGCGCGTGCAGTGAAACACGAAGACCGCGAGCATCGCGAGGACCCGCAGCCAGTCGATGTCGTGCCGGCGTTCCATGGCGCGCATTATCTCACGAGGACGAGCTTGCGCGCCTCGGTTTTTTCGAGGGCCTCGATACGCGCCAAGTACACCCCCGCGGCCGCCGGCCGCCCGGCGCCGTCCCGGCCGTTCCAGAAGGCGCGGTGGCTCCCGGCCTCCCGCCTCTCGTCGACGAGCGTCCGCACGAGGCGCCCCGCCGCGTCAAAGATCTCGACGCGCACCCGCGAGGGCTCCGCGAGCGTGTAGGAGAGCGTCACCGACGGGTTGAAGGGATTCGGATAGGCGTGGAGCGCGAGCGACGAAGCGCGCGGCGCGGTCTCGTCCACCGCGGTCACCGTCTCGAGGCAGATCTCGTAAACGCGGTTGTAGCCCGCGTCGGCGACGTAGAGACGCCGCGCCACGGGATCGATCTCGAGGCAGCACGGGCTGAACGCGTTGAACCCGTCCGCGACGCGCGTCCAGTTGCCGGTGTGCGGGTTTACCCGATTGATCGACTTCGTGCCCGCATCAGCGACGAAGAGAACATCCATGAGCGAATCGTACACGATGCTATACGGAGAATTGAGCGGCGGATGGAGCGCGAAGCCTCCGCGCGCGCCGTCGTCGCGCAGGAAGTAGATGATATCCTCGTCGAGCGCGTCGGCGACGTACACGGTGTCGTAGCCACCGGCGCACAAATCGAATTGATCCACATCTCCCGGATCCGGCATGACGAGCAGCTCCCCCTCCGCCACGGAGGGCGAGAAGCTCCAGATTTCGTCGGCGTTGGCGTTCCCCCGGTCCGATACGAGGATGTCCCCGGGATTTACGTTCGCGCCGTCGAAGCCGGGAGGAGCGATCGCCATGCCGAACGGATCGTCGTCCCCGGTATGAAAACCCGCTACCCAGACACTCGATGCGCCGCCCCACGCTTTCCGATAGATGCTGCCGCCGTAGTCCTCCGAGATGAACGCGTCGCCGTTCGGGGCGAAAACGAGGTCGGCGGGATTGCTGTAGACCTGGATGAACTGCCCCGCTTGGCTTCCCGTGAGGTGATAGAGCCCGTCGCCGCTCGAGCGGTTGAGCGCATAGACCTCGCCGTCCATCGGGTTCAGCGCGACGACCGAGACGCCCACGAGGCTCATGGTGGAACACAGGTCGTAGGCCGTGTCACGCACCTCCACGAGGTCGTCGATCCGCGGGCAGATGTCGCGGCGAAGCCCGAAGTTGTCGAGCCCGATCGTCTCCGTGCCGTCGAAGTACTCGACGTCTATGCGGCATTCGGTGACGTCCATGATGAGAGAGTTCCAATCTCCCGAATCGATCGTCCAATCGGTGTGATCGAGGAGGAACGAAAACGTCTTCCACACGCGGGGGGCCATATTCAGGTCTCCCGCGGCGAGAGCGACGTGCGCGGAGCCGCCCGGTCCCGAAATGCGGATGAAATCGGGTGAGCCGCCGTTCGTTCCCACGGCGCTCAGGATTCGTATATCGACCGTGAGGAAGCCCGAGAACTCATAGACCGACCAGTCGCCGAGAAACATCGACGGCGCGAAGGCGTACGAGTTGCCCGTGGCGTCCCCGATCTGCATAAAACCGCCCGTATTCCCGTAATCCGCCGGATTGGTGACGGTGCCCGCGGTCTGGAAGCTCCAATCGCCGATGCCGGCGGCGGCGAAGGTGTTCTCGAGGCACTGGCCGTATATCGGCACCGGCGTGCGCGAAATGCCGATATTATCGAGCCACGTCGTTTCGGCGCCGTCCACCCATTCGGCGAATATTCGGACGGAGGTGACGTTCGCGAGAAGACCGAGCCACGAGCCCGACTCGAGCGTCCACATCGCGGGCGTGAGCAGGACGCGGACGTGGATCCACGCGCCCTGCGTCGGCGGACTCACGACCCGCACGTCGTTCGCCCATGCCGCACCGCCGGGCCCTTCGATCCGCACGTGATGCACGGCGATCCATGCGCCTCCGCTCGTGTTCACCTCGTAGATGTCGAAGAAGATGGAATCGGACGTCGTGAACGCGCTCCAGTTCCCGAGGAACTTGCTCGGCGCCGACGCATAGTTCGTGCTGCCGACAGCGAGGTCGTTCACATCGAGGCATCCGCCGGGATTGCCGCCGGCGGCCTGCCAGACGGCCGTGTTGTCGCCGAGGATGCGCCAGCCATCGAGGTCGGTGTCGAATGTGGAGATGACCTGCGCGTTGCCGGGCGCCGCTGACGCGATCGCGAAAAGCGCAATTGACAATGTCACCATAGCAAAGTGCTTCATGACGTTACCCCCCAGGAGAATACCGTTTGGATTATCTAATTATACCGCAGATTCGGGGGGGGAATTCAACGGCGTTCCGGCTTCATCGCATCATTACCATCTTGCGCGCCTCGCTGAACGAGCCCGCGTCGAGGCGATAGAAGTAGATCCCGCTCGCGACAGCCGCCCCCCGCGCGTTGCGGCCGTCCCAAAGCTCGCTATAATGACCGGCCGGACGGGCGCCATCGATAAGCATACGCACGAGTCGTCCCGAGACGTCATAGACGCCGAGCTTGATTGCCGCCGGCTCCTTCAGCCCGAACGCGATCTTCGTCGCCGGGTTGAAGGGGTTTGGAAAGTTCTGCGCGAGGTAGGTCGCCGCGGGCGCGCGAGGCGAGTCGGAGCCCGTGACGTCATCGGGGCGAAGAAGCGCATAGCCGCTCTCGTTTTCGTGCACGTCGACCGCGGCCACTTTGTAATAGTACCCGCTGTCCCAACGCCATTCGCCGTCGAACCACTCGGGCTCCACCAGCGTCGCAACGAGAGTGCCGGGATCCGGCGCGAAGTCTTCGCTTTCGCCCCGATAGACGGCGTAGTGCGAGAGATCGTTCTCGACCCCGAGCGACCACGTGAGCGAGAGGCCGGCCGGCGAATAGCCCTGCTCCCCCGCGAGCCCTTCCGGCACGCCGGGAGCAAGATTGTCGACGGAGTAACCGCTGTCGGGCGTGCTCGCGAACCAGACCGCGGGATCGGCCGAATGCGCCGAGACGACGTACACCGAGTACCGCGAGCCCGCCGACGACGAATCGGCGATCGTCGTCGCGCGATAGACATATTCCTGGCTCTGCGTCGCGTCGAACCCTCCGACGTATTCCCACGAACCCTCGGGGAAGATCCCGGCCGGGGCGGCCTCGATGAAACGCCGTCCCTTGTGCGAGACGAGCCGCGCGCCGGAAGCGACGACGCCCGTCACCTCCCGATCAGCGGCATTCCGAAGCTCGGCGAGCGCGCCCGCGTCGTCGATCCGCTGCCAGACATCATAGGAGGCGATCGCCCCATCGAAGACGCCGATCGAGTCGCGGTCCGAAGCGTCGACGCGGATCCGCAGCTTTCCGCCCTGATCGTCGGGCACGTCGCTCACGTCGAGGATGCGCGGCTCGGGAACCGAGACGCGCCCGAATCGGTTGATCCCCTGGCCGAGGATATCGATGCTTTCGCCCCCCGGATTATCGTCGATGACGGCGGCGAGGAGCCCCCCCGCGCCATCGGCAATGACGCCATATTCGCCGAAGTCGACATTGCCGGCCACTATTCGAACGCTTACCCCGCCCCACTCGCTTTCACCGGCGGCATTCAGGATGCCGCCCCGAAGCTCATCGTGCGACTGCTCGTCGAATACAACGAATACGCGCCCCCCGCCGGCGGCCAGGAGCCGGCAGTAGTGCGAGTCCTGCCACCCCTCGAAAACTTGAACGCCGTCAGCCTTCCAGATCGCCTGTCCGTATCGATCGAGCTTCTGGGCGAAGAGCTGCGGCTCCAAGCTGCGCTCATCCCGCCAGACGACGACCGCGCCGCCCGCGCCATCCTCGACGATCTCCGGGGCGGTCTGTGACTCGTCGGCGTAGCAGACGTCGATTCCGCCGGCCCCCCATGCGAGGGCGCCCGTCGCATTGACCCGTTGCGCGAAGATTGCCTCACCCGTCGGCCCGGCTTCAAAAGCGACGATGGCTCCGCCATCCCCATCGGAGGCGATCGCGGGATTCAGGCGGGAATACGTGTTCGTGCCGACCGCCACTCCTCCCGAAGCCCAGATGGCGCCCGAAGACCGCACGCGCTGCACGTACACATTCGGCGTCGCGCTTGCGTTGTTCACAAAAGCGATGAGAGCGCCGCCTGCTCCGTCCGATGCGATCCGGAGATCGCTCTCGTTGCCCGAAGCGGCTGAAACGGTAACCCCTGCCGGACTGGCCCACATGATCGTTCCATCGAGCGCGAGCCGCTGGGCGTATATATTCTTCGAGCCGCTGCGATTCTCGATCCAGGTGACGATCGCCCCACCCCCTCCATCCGTGATCATACCGGGATTGAGAGGCGCGGCGCTCGTGATGACCTTCCCGCCCGACGTCCATAGCTTCGTGCCTGCTGCGTCGATCTTCTGAGCGTACATAGACGTTTCGTGCTTCCAGAGGATGATCGCTTCGCCGGCGCCGCCCGCGACGACCTGCATAAGGCTGTCCGCTCCATGGGCCGAAACTATAGCCAAGCCGTCAACCGTCCAAAGAGGCATGCCGGCGCCGTCGATTCTCTGCGCGCAGATGGTCCAATCGTGACTTCGATAATCCTCCCAGACGACGATAGCGCCCCCCGCACCGTCGGATACCATCATCGGATTGGTCTGCTCAAATTCCGCGGCGCAGACCGGGAGGCCCCGCCCTGTCCAGGCCACGCTCGGAGCCGTCGAAGCGATAATGAGAAGTGTCGCCAGTGCGGCGCCCGCGATCGCTCTTGTCAACATATAACCTCCGCTCTCTCAGACACGGGCACCGTGCCTGAATGCCTTTGCATGAGCCGCCGTTAGAATACCGTTTGGATTATCTAATTATACCGCAGATTCGGGGGGGAATTCAACTCTCTCGGATATGCCTTTTGAGCTTTCTGAGCCAGTCGGCGAGCACGGTGCAACGCGGCTGGAGCGAAATCGGGCTCACCGCGTCGCACCTGCCCCCTTATCTTTTGGCTGCTGCAGACCTGTCAGCGCAGGAGCACCATCCTCTTCGTTTCCACGTAGCTTCCGGCCTGAATCCTGGAGAAGTATATGCCCGACCCGACCGGGTTGCCCCTGCCGTCTCTCCCGTCCCAACGAACGGCGTGAAAGCCCGAATCGTTGTTCTCATTGACCAGCGTCCGAATCAACCGCCCGGACACGTCGAACACGCTCAGATTCACCATGCTCTTTACGGGAATCTGGTACTTGATCGTCGTGATTGGATTAAACGGATTGGGATAGTTCTGATCCAGTTTGTAAATCAGCGCCGGAGCAGCCTCCGTCGGGTTCCACGGATCGAGCTCGGTATCGATCCGCACCTGGTGGCGATTGCCTCGGAGATCCTCGTATGTGACATCGAGCCACGCATTGAAGCTCCCATCCGGGTGGTTCGTCAAATCGACGGTGTACCCGTCGTTGTCCCCCCAGCTCATCTCTCCAACGAGCAAATATCCGAAGCTGCAGTCGGGATCGGGAATCGTCACATCTTCGCTCTCCTCGTTAAGAACGACCTTCACGATCCGTGCAATTCCCGGCCCTGCGTTGTAAAGCTCGAGCTGAAACCGCCACGTCACGCCGACGAGACTGACGGTGTGGTAGCCGTGCAGCGAGAGCGCCGGCTCGACCGGCGGCTGCTCGTAGATCCAGTGCACGGGCCTCTCGAGACCCGCCACGCCGGTGCGGAAGAGGAGGCTGTCCGCCTCGTCGAGCATGCAGAAATCTTTACCCGCATCCTCCGCCCTGCAATCGTAGTTTATCCATTCGGTCACGCCCCGAGGCCAGCTCCGCGGAACGCTGAACTCCGAGCGGCATGAATCGATGACGACCGCGCTGACCGGTCCGGGCAGCGGCATCTCGCGGCTGTCGACACCGGTCATGTAGTCGAGATCGTAGTCGAACCGCAGTCCGTCGAAGAGGCGCTGGCACATGGCCGCATTGTCGAGCAGTCCCTCGAGACCGTCGCCGCAAACGAGGCCCATATGCAAGATTAGGGAGTTTCCGGGCAGCAAACCTGTGTGGTAGCTGCCGAGGCTCATGAGAATCCGGTAATCTCCCGCCGCCGTTTGATTCATGTCAAAGGTTTCGCCGTGCATGAGTTCGAACCGCTGAAGATCGTTTACCGGATCGCCCCCATTCTCGTATGGCTGGCCGCCTTTGAATATATGGAACGAATTCATGCCCATGCGTTCAGCAGTCTCGGCACCCCATGGATTCTGAGGATCGAGCCGATGCCCGAGCACCCAGGCGCCTATATAACTCGTTGTCTGCCCACCGTCGCCGTCGGCGTCATACATATACCCGATGCTGAGAGAGGCGGGGCCGAGCTCCGCACACCTGATCCCCCGCCAGGAGCCGGCAGCGTCGTCAGCCCAGTACGACGGGGTGCTCCGGCGGCCGATATCGGCATCCATGAAGAAGCCGAGCCTGATCATGCTGAGAGGTTCGGTCCCTATGTTCGTGATGGTGAACTTGATCCCGATAAAGTCGTCAAAGCGCGGATCCGTCCACTGATAGCTCTCCTGCCTCACCATGATATTGAGCGGAACGTGATCGGGGTACTGCGCGATCGCGGCGGGCTGGTTGTCTGTGTACCAGCAGCTGAACATCTGCTGAGAGATCGCGGCGAAGTCCTCGTCGATGAGGCCATCGCCGTCGTTATCGCGGCCGTCGTAGTAGTCCTCGTCGACGGCGCCGTCCCCGTCATCGTCCGCATTCGGATAGGGGATCCGGTTCCCTCCCCATGCCCCCTCATGCGTCTCGTAGATCTTGTCAATCGGATCGTCGGTCGGCCTGAACTCCATTTCATAGGCCGCGGTTGAAACGTGAATGTCCTCCTGGCCTATGGGATGATATCCGATATCGGCCCCGACCCACAGGCCGGCGATGTTCACGTGCTGCACGCCGCTCCCCGCAGGCCATTCGGCCGATGGAAATCCGCTGAAGGGCATGACGGAACTGGGATAGGACCCGAAGATCCCCCAGTTTGCCGTGTGAATGAGCAGCTGTCCGACGTCGTGAGTGCCGCTTCCGTCGAGAACCAGAACCCGATCTGGACCGGGTACGCTCTTGTCGTACGATCCGACGCGGGCATTCGAGGAACTAAAGCTCGTGGACAGGGCAAGCGCCGTAACAAACAGAACCGCAAGACCCGCACAAACAATCACGCGATTACGCATATGTATCGCCCCCCTCGATAATCTCTGCGACATCTATCCTAAAAGGCATCGATTGAGGACAAACACACTTTTGCGGCTGAATCGGCTTCTTGAACCCCCTATAGTTTAAAGATAACCCGTCGTGAAACGCGGTCAAGAGGAAATAGAGAGGTCGCGCCGGTGAATCGAACCTTCTGATTCGCGGGACCGGCTATGACTTTCAGCTCCTGCGCTATGGCTTCTCCTATCTTCTCCCCTCCTCCTCCACCGCGGCGGTCCAGAAGTCCGCGAAATGCAGGATCATCGTGAGGCGGCATTCCTTGCGGTAATACTCGAGATTGACCACGCCGCCGTCCACCGGAACGAGTCCGTCGTGCGCGGCGATGGCCTGCGCCTCCTCCTCGGAGAGCGGGACGAACCTGCTCACGAGCTCGAGGCTCCGCACCGCATGGTCTCGACCCCGGCGCGGAGGCTCGCCGCCGCCGGCGGGACCGAATGGTTTTCCGGGATAGTCCAGCTTCCCCACGTCGTGGAAGAGCGCAACGACGATGACCGATTCGTCCGCAATGTCCGGCGCGACGAGGTCCTTGATCCTGAGGGCAAGTTCCGTCACGCCGACGGAGTGCATGAGGAGGCCGTGCTCCACGTCCATGTGCGCCCGCTTGAGAACGGGTGCTACGAGCCAGTCCGTCTCTTGCTCGAGGAATGCCTTGAAATAGAGAATCTGCTCGCGGCGGCCGGCGAGGCGCTCGAAGAGCGCGGCGTATTTCTTTTCGATGTCGTTGAAATCCGGAGGCACGTTCCTCTGTCCTCAGCGTCGGGTGCCCGACGGCGCGGCCTTGCCGCACACCTCGCATCCCGGCCTTCTCTCGAACGTCACCTTCTCGAACGCCATCGTATCGGCGCGGAAGATCAGGAGAGCGTTCGCGTCGGGAATCTCGCCGGTCATCAGGTATTTGAGCGCCAGGGTCGCCTGAAGAGATCCGATCACGGCCGCGAGCGCGCCGAACACCGGCGTCCGCTCGGGAGCATTCAGATCCCCGGGCATGAGACAGGCGAGACAGGCGGTCTTCGGCGGATTGAAGAAGCTCAGCTGCCCGAGCCATTCATTTATCGCCCCGTATATATAAGGGATATTGAGATCGAATGACGCCTTGTTCAGCACCAAGCGGCCGGCGTGATTGTCCAGCCCGTCGACGATCAGATCGCACCCCGCGGCCAGCTCGCCGGCGTTGGTCTCGGTCAGCGTGTCCTGCACGGCGTCGATTTCTATTTCGGGATTCTGCGCGTAGAGCCTCTTCGCCGCCAGCATCGCCTTGGGCTTGCCGATATCCGCGGCCGCGTACAATATCTGGCGATTCAGATTCGAGAGCTCCACCTTGTCGCTGTCGCAAACGCGCAAATACCCGACGCCGGCCTCGGCGAGATAC
>JBFYZM010000021.1:0-5951 GCA_041309505.1 Candidatus Krumholzibacteriota bacterium | reverse complement strand
TCCGGGCCGTCATCAACAAGATGAACCGCATGGAAACGCCGCAATCCGACGACGCGTGGCGCCGCCGCCTCGTCCTCTTCTCCGACGACGCGTGGTCCGGACGCGGAAACGACTACATGTATCGCTCGTACGAGTACGAGTTCGAGGAGAGCAACGACAGCTGCGCCGCGGCCGTGGAACGGGGGCTCCCCGGGGGATTCGCCGTGCAGAAGCTCCACCTTTCCCGGTATACCGATCCGATTCATCCCGACAGGACCGAGAGCGGCCCCGCGGTCCTCAGCAAATCGACCGCCGCCGCGAGGAGCGCCTTCACGCCCGCTCTCAACAGGGAGCTCAACAAGGGTTGTCTCTGGTACATGTTCCAGGGGCACGGGAACCGCGCCGTCCTCACGACGGAGTCCGCCTATTCCCTGGGATGGTACATGGATCCGGACAGCCTGCGGATATACACGCCGTTCATCTTCGTCGGCATCGGCTGCCACGTCAGCGATTTCGCCATCCAGGCGGAGTACAACACGTTCGGCGAGACGGGGCCGTATGGCGATTGCATGAGCGAGCAGCTCCTCTTCAAGTCGGGAGCGGGCGCCGTCGCGACGTACGCGAGCGCCGGCTTCGAGTATCTCTCCCAGAACGCCGTGCTCGTCGAACGGCTGCACCGGACAATGTTCCAGGCGCTCCCCGCCGACTCGGTCGGGCCGCGCAACGAATACACCGGCGCCCACTGGATATTCGGCGAGGCGATCGCGAAGGCGGAGATCGAGCAGATCGACAACACCTCCTACGGGACCGAGCAGGTGTTCCGGTATTGCGTCCTCGGCGATCCGATGCTCAAGATCGATCCGGGTCCCCCGCTCATGCGGCTCGAGGCCGATTCGGCGGGCGAATACCGCGCCGTGTCGAGCGGCGATACGATGAGGGCCCGCGACGGCGCGAACCTGATCAAGCTGCGCCTCACGGTGAGCGACATCGTGGCGATCGGGCGGATCACGCTCCGGGTGAACGGCGATGACAGCACGGGCTCGTTGAGGATCGTTCCGCTCGTCGACGCCGACAAGACGTATGCGCGCTCGTATCGCGTCGACTACGACTATACGATCGACCTGAACGACGACATGCTGCTCTTCCAGGTGTTCTCGCCCGACGGCCGCGAGGTCGGCCGCTTCGAGATCCCGATCGCGACGAGCGTGCGGGCGTTTTACGGCGATTTCAGCTACGAGCTCGGCGGCGGCGCCGAATCGCCTCCTTCCGGCACCTTTATCGTCACGGCCGATTTCCCCGCGTATCTTTCCGAAGCGCCGGTGCTTTCCATCGACGGCGTCATTCAGGACGGCGTCGTCTTCGCGTCGGGCGGTCCGAATCGCCCGCTGTTCTGGACGGCCGTGTTTCAGCGGACGCTCACGAGCGGGCTGCACGTATTCACGGTGACCGCGGGGGATTTCTCCCGGGATATCTCGTTCAACGTCACGGGGGACGATCTCGTCGCGAGCGTTTTCAGCCTCCCCAATCCCTTCAGCAGGGAAACGAGCATCGTCTACAGCGTCAACCTCGCCGTCGAATCGGTATCGATCGACATCTACACCGTGAGCGGCGTGCTCATCAGGAGCCTCGTGCCGCCGCCGGGCGGGCTCGGACCCGCGAGCATCGCGCGGCCTCACGCCGTCCTCTGGGACGGCCGCGATCTCGCGGGGGACCGCGTCGCGAACGGCACGTACCTCTACGTGATCCATATCCGCCGCTCGGGAGAATCGATCGATCTCGAGGGCAAGAGCGTGAAGCTCGAATAAAATCGCTTTACCTCGGCGGGGGAACTTCCTTACAATCGCCTCGAAGGAGACGTCCGCGCGCGCCCGGGACGCTCCCCGATCGTGAACCGGCCTCATCCCCGGGAGGTTCTGTTTTGAAGAAGCGTCTTGCCGCCCTCAAGAAGAAGGACAAACGCCTCATCGTAGGGATCGAAACGGGAACAACCCCCGGCATGCTCGGGGCCGCTCTCGTCGAGGTTTCGGGGAGCGGAGACAAAACGATCCTGAACCTGCGCGGCTTTACGAGCCGATCCCTGGATCCGGAGCTTCTGGCGACGATAGGCGCCCTCGGGCGGAACGAGAAATTCGATTCGGAGGAGCTTGCCGGCATCAATTTCCTCGTCCTCAACCATCTCTCGAAGCTGTACGACGACGTGCTCGACAGCGCCGCCGCGAAACCGGAAGAAGTGGATTGCATCGGACTCAGCTGCCTGGAAATCGGGGAACTCTCGCTTCCGGCCGATCCGTCCGTATTCAGCGAGATGACGAATCGCGTCGTGGCGAGCCGATTCAGGATCGGCGTGGAGAACGGGGCGGGCGGATTCCTCGCCACGGAAGAGGCGCTTCTTCAGGGCATCGTGGGCGAGATGATCAACCGGTTCGGCCTGGACGAAGAGGTCCGGGAAGCGGTCGCCGTCGCGCTTCTCGCGAACGAATCGATTTTCCACGAGGGCGTGAGCGTGTGCGAGGGAAGCGCCGGCGAGAAGGGCAAGGGGCGCGGGAGTTTGAGGGCGATAGGGCACACGCGCGCCTCCTCCGCCGCGGCCGGAAAGGCGTGTTTGTGCGGAGAGTTCTTCTTTCCGGGTTGAGCATATGAGCAGGTTCGATCGCCGGTGCCTCGCGGCGTTCTTTTTTTTCGCGCTCGTTCTTTCGGGGTGCGGAGAGAAGCGCGTGATAATGGAAAGGCCCCCCGTCGAGGCCGGGCTGAGCGGGGAGGAGCCTGCCGTCGAAGCTCAGGCCGCGCCGCCTTCGCAGGAACTGCTTCCCGCCGAGGATCTGCACCCGCACGCGGTCTTTCTCGCCGAAGCCCCCCATGTCAGGATTTTCATCCTCGAATCGCGTCAGCCGATGCGCGTGCGGATCACCTCCGCCTTCCGCATCGGCGTCGATACCGGCGCCGAGCCGGTCGCATCGATGAAGCGCGGGGGGGATTTCAGCGTCAGGCTCTCGGGGGGCGAGGCGGTGCTCGCGGAGGGAAAGCGCCGGCTCATCTCCTCCGGGTCGGTGTCGATCGAGCCGGAAGCGGGAGGGCGCGTCTGTCTCGGCGGCAAACAGTACCGGGGAATAGTGCGTTTCAGGCCGTTCAAGGGGGGCCTGATCGCGATCAATATTCTCGATATCGACGAGTATATCAAAGGGGTCCTTCCCTCGGAGATCGGGTATCTCAAGCCCCACCAGTTCGAGGCCTATCGCGCGCAAGCCATCGCGTCCCGCACCTACGCCCTGGGCAAGCTCGAGGACCGGAAGGCCGATATCTACGATCTCAACGCGACCGTCATGGATCAGGTCTATTCGGGAGCCGGCGCCGAGCACGAAGCGGCTTCCCGGGCGGTCGACGAGACGCGCGGGCTCGTCTGCACGTACCTCGGCGAGCCGATCAAGGCGTACTATTGCTCATGCTGCGGCGGCCATACGGCCGACATCCGGATCGCCTGGCCCTGGAAGACCCCCTATCCCTATCTCCACGGCGTGAGGGACACCGTCCCCGAGACCTCCGGCGAGTCCCTCTGCCGAGGCTCGAAGCACTTTCGATGGCGCGTCCACTGGAGCGGATCGGCGCTCTCCGGGCTCCTCAAGCGAACCCTGCCGCGGGAGCTCAAGGTCCCCGCGCGCGGCGTGGGGCGTCTCGCCGATATCAGGACGATCGGCACGGCGCCCGACGGCAGGGCGGCGGGAATCGAGATCGTGACGGACAAGGAGAGCTTCGAGGTTCTGGGGGATCGCGTCCGATGGGTTCTGAAACCCGATCCCGCATCCGAGGCGATACTCAAGAGCACCCTTTTCAAGATCGAGGTCTCGGTTTCGGGGGGCCGTCTGACGGCGGTGGACATGATCGGCGGAGGGAACGGGCACGGCGTCGGAATGTGCCAGACGGGCGCTATCCGCATGGCCGAGCTCGGGTACTCCGGCGAGGATATTATCGCTCATTACTATCCGGGCTCGACGATAGAGCCCGTCTACAGGTAGGCGATGGCCCGGGATTACCTCCAGATGCTCGCCCCGCATATGATCGTCGGGCTCGAGGGTCCCCGCCTCGCCGGCGCGGAGAGGACGCTCCTCTCGAAATACCCCTTTCCCGGCGTTATCCTTTTCGAGCGCAACGTCGCCGACGCGAGACAGCTCATGGAGCTCGTGCAGGAGATACGGAGCATCTTCCGCAATTCGCGCGGGACCGCGCCCCTCATCGCCGCGGACCATGAAGGGGGTGTCGTATCCGTTCTCGGGCGCGCGATCGGCGTTCCTCCCACGCAAATGGCGGCCGCGCGCACGGGACAGCCGGGCTTCGTGGAGCGCCTGTTCGCCGAGAACGCGAGGCGCATGCGCGCATGCGGCGTCAACCTGTTCCTCGGCCCCGTCGCCGATGTCAATTCCGATCCTCTGAATCCCGTCATCGGGACGAGGAGCTTCGGCGAGGAGACGGGGCTCGTTTCGTCGCTCGTCGCTGTTGCCGTCTCCGCGTCGAGGAGGGAGGGAGCGCTCACCTGCCTCAAGCATTTCCCCGGCCACGGGCCTTCCCGCGTCGATTCCCACCTGGAGCTGCCGGTCCTCGGAGCGACCCTCGATCAGCTCAGGGAGAGAGACATCCCGCCCTTCGCGAGCGGAATCGCCGCCGGGGCCGAGTCGGTGATGATCGGGCACATAGCGCCCCTCGGCCGCGCTCTTCCCGCGTCGCTCGATCCGGAGATCGTCGGAGGATTGCTGCGCGGGGAGCTCGGCTTCGACGGGGTTGTCATGACCGACGCGCTCGAGATGAAAGGGGTGAAGGGGGGAGGGTCCGTTTTCGATATATGCGGACGCGCCCTGGCGGCGGGAAACGATATTCTCCTTTTCTCGAAACCGGTCGCGCTCGTCGCGGACGAGATCGCTTCCTTCGGCGAAGCCGCCGAAACGGATGAATTTCGGAATGGCGGTCTCGCGAACGCGGAAGAACGATCGATCACCCGAATCGAGCGGCTCATCTGCCTCGCCGGCGAGAAGGAGCGGGAGTTCGAGCTTCCGAGCGATCCGGGCGTCTATCGCGAGATCGCCGAGAAATCGATTCTGGTCGCGCCGGGTCTCGATAAGGGCTCGGGAGCTCTGCTCTCCCGCGAGCGGGGAAGAGATTTCAGGGCGATTTTCTGCTGCGAAAAAGGGGAGATCGAACGCTTCCCGACGAGGAACTTCATTCTGCGCATCCTGCAGGGGTTGAAGGTCGCCGAGGGCGCGGGAGGGGACGCGGCCTCTTCGGCGATCGCGATCGGGCGCTACAGTCTCGAGCGATACGAGGAGTTTCGGGAGCCGCCTCCCCGTCTCGAGGCCTGGCTCTATTCCTCATCGGGGAAATCCGGCGGTTCCCCGGATGCCGTATTTCTGCTCAACCGGAGGCCGCTTCCGGAGGAGGTTGTAGGGGAGATCTGCTCGGGGGCGGGAATCGTCGTCGTCGCGGGATGGCCCTATGCCGCCCGCTTCCTCGCGGGCAGCCGGACAGTGATCACGACATTCGGAATCTACGACGCCGCGGCGGATGCGGTATGCCGCTCGATCGGCGGGCTTTGAACCCGGGGAAGCGCGAGAAACCGGTTGACACGAGGCCTTTTCTCTGGTATTTATTGTTGGGCTGGCGGCAAGAGTCGGCCATTTTTGCTTTGCGCGTATTTTCCGGCCGGTCCGGATGCCATGGCCCGGCAATTGCAGAAATAGACCGTTCGGCGGGGTCGTAGTTCAGTTGGTTAGAACGCCTGCCTGTCACGCAGGAGGTCGCGAGTTCGAGTCTCGTCGGCCCCGCCAAGAATGATTAACTTGATCTTTCATTGTTCAATTATTTTGCTTATATATTACATTCTGGAAGTACAAATAAGTTTTATGTTGGATATACTCAGAACTTAGAATTAAGATTAGAGCATCATAATTCAGGTTTGAGTATGTTTACTTCCAGGGGAATTCCCTGGA
>JBFYZM010000020.1:0-9525 GCA_041309505.1 Candidatus Krumholzibacteriota bacterium | reverse complement strand
CCTGATCCAGAACGATGGCCCGAGCGGCTGAAAGAGAAAGCGGTCGAGGAGCCATCCCGCGAAACCTCCGGCCGCCGCGGCGACGGTCAACGTCGCGACATATTTCCAGAGAGGACCAAGATCGATCTTCCCGACCTTTCGCGGCACGAGAAGGAACAGGATCGCGATATTCACGGCCGCCGCGATGGTCATGGAGAGCGGAAACGCGAGGAAGCCCATCGTCCGCATCAGGGCGACGTTGAGAATGACGTTCACGCCGATCGAGGCGAAGCTCGCGTACATCGGCGTCTTCGCGTCCTTGAACGCGTAGAAGACCGCCGCCACGTTCCGAAGACCCGACATGAAGGGGATCCCGACGACGTAGAGGAGGAGCGCCTGAGCGACCGCCGCCGTGTCGTTCGCGGTGAACCTCCCGTGCTGATAGATGACGCTCGTGACCGGGTGGGCGAGGAAGGCGATCGCGACGGACGTCGGGATGGTGAGAAAGAACGCCATTCTGAGGGAATCGGACATCGTCTCCCGGACGCCGCGGAGATCGTTCTCGCCGGCGAGCCGCGAGAGGGCCGGCAGCGCCACCGTCCCGACGGCGATCCCGAAGAGCCCGAGCGGCAGATGCATGATCCGGAACGCGTAGTTGAGCCACGTCATGCTTCCGTCCTGCAGGTACGACACGAGGACGGTGTTGACCGCGAAGTTGATTCTCGCGCCGGCGAGCCCGATCGCGACGGGACCGAAGAGCGTCATCACGCGGCGGAACTCCGGATCGCGGAAGCTCAGATAGAGCCGGTAGCGGAATCCTTTCCGGAACAGCCGCGGGAGCTGCACGGCGAACTGCATGAGCCCCCCCGCGACGACGCCGATGGCAGCTCCGTAGATCGGATCGCCGCCGCGGCTCGTGTAATACCCGAACAACCCGAGCGGGACGAGTATGGAGAAAACGTCGAAAAACGCGGGAGCCACCGACGGGGTGAAGAAGGAGCCTTCCGTGTTCAGGTAGCTCATCGCCCACGCCGCGAGCGCGATGAAGAGCAGGAAGGGGAACATGACGGCCGTGAGATTTCCGGTGAGGGCGAGCTTCTCGGGATGCTTGCCGAAGCCGGCGGCTATGACGCCGGCGAGCTGCGGCGAGAAGACGACGCCGGCGACGGTCACGGCGCCGACCACGACGAGAAGCGTGTTGAAGATGTTGGAGGCGAGTAGATTCTCGGCCTCCTTCCCTTTCCGCCGTTCGCTCGCGAGGACGGGAATGAACGCCTGCGACAGCGCCGTCTCGGCGAAAAGATCCCGCAGGAGATTCGGGATGCGGAACGCGGCGTTGAAGGCGTCCGTCGAGCTCGTGGCCCCGAAGAGCGCGGCGAAGACCTGCTCGCGGGCGAGGCCGAGGACCCGGCTCACGGCCGTGCCTATCGTTACCGAACGAACGCCGCGGGCGATATCAGTCAATACCGTTTCCTCGTGAGCAGCCAGTAGAGGAAGAAGAGCGCTCCCGAGAACGGGAACAGCATGAATATCCCGCTCATCCCGACGTCGCCGGTCGCGGCGTACTCGGACGCCATGAAGCCGAGGAACCCGCCGACGATGAGTATCGCCCCGGCGAGCTCGCGCCACCATCCGACGCCGAGCCCGGCGATCATGGCGACGAACATGACCCCGGAGACGATCTCCCCCCGGGAAAAGGCCCGCACGTCGGGCAGCCCTTCTCCCGCGACCACGATGGCGACGAGGAGGAAGAGCGCGAAGGAGACCATCCGCGCTATCGACCGCACGAGATACAGCAGGCTGATTTTCGTGAAAACGGACAGCGGCACGTCCCGGCCTCCTTGCGGAGAGAATAATCCAAAACGGGGCCGGTGACAATCACGGAAGGGACATTTCTCTCGTCACGCGCACGAGGCTCTGCAGAAGCCGTATCACGTTCAGGATGATGAAGAAGAGCAGAAACCCTCCTCCGACGAGGCTCAGGTCGACTCCGGGAACGGATCTGAACTCCGGCTCTATCGGGCTGTTCCACGCGATCCAGAGGATCAGAAGCACGATCGTGTTCTGGGCGAGCGTGATCCACGCCGTATTGAAGAGGAACCGGAGCCAGTATCCGATGATGTCGCACGCGAAGGCGCCGAGAAACAGTATCGAGAAGAACACCGACGCGGCGGGATTGAGGAGCGACTCGGGCCGGCTGAAATTGGCCGTATAGAAGAAGAGCGTGTGATACCGCACGAGCGCGTAAAGGAATATCCCGAAGAACGCGACGAGCATCGCGAGCACCCAGCGCCTGGGCTTCTTGAGGCCGGATTCTCCCCGGCGCGCGAGGCGGACGCCGAACCAGGGCAGCCGCGCCTCTTCCTTCCGCTGCGTCACGAGATAGAGTATCAGCGCGACGACGCCGAAATCGTACACGAGCGCCATGAACAGATAGAACACCGCCCAGAGCGCGCTCATCTTCGGAATGAAAAAGAAGGGAATCGCGACGATGCTCGTCCGGAACGAGACCGCGAGGACGGTGAGGATGAAATGGATCGCGAAGAGCATCGCCGTATAACGGAACAGATATTTCCTGAATGTGGGAGATATGATCTCGTCCCCGTCCATGTATTGCGCGGCGACGTCCCGGGGCCGGCCGTAGCCGGCGATCGTTCTGTCGAGCGACTCCGCCGTAACGCTTCCCGATTCGCGTTCCGCCTTTTCGAGAATGTGGCTCCTGATCTCCGCGAGGATCTCGTTCGCCCCCTGCTTGACCGCCAGGTAGTGGCTGATTTCCTTGAGGTATCTCTCGAGGTTCTCATGCATGGCGATTCGCCCCTTTCAACGCGTCGAGAATGTCCGTCTGTTTCGCCCATATCGCGAGCGCACGCGCGCGCATGGCCCTCCCCTTCTCCGTGACCCGGTAGAACTTTTTCGGCCGGTCCTCGCTGACGTCCCACTCGCTCTCGATCCAGCCGTTTTTCTCGAGACGCCTGAGGAGCGGGTAGAGCGTGCTCTCATCCACCGCGTACCCCATCTCCTCGAGGTGCTTGATCATTCCGTAGCCGTACATCTTCCGTTCGAGCACGGCAAGAGCAAGAACCTGGAGAAAGCCCCGGTTCAATTCCGTTTCGAAAGAGCCGAATCCGGCGTCCATCATAGCAGCATCCCTCCCAACGCCTCCACCCCCGGCAATAGTCTGTTTTCGCAAATCGTATAGTTCAGCAGTCCCCGGGGAACGATATAGAACGAATCATTCATACGCAACTTGTATCCCGCTTCGACTCCGAACGAAACGTCCATTGCGCCATTTCGGCTTTCACCCGGTTTCCTATAGAAATAGCTGGATGAAATACCGGCATAGAACCCGGCCGCATCCGGATCGCCCGGCGCCTCGTAATATCTGAGCCCAACGGTCGCCACGAGATCGGAATGCCGGATCTTGTTCAAGTACGCGGTTCTCACACCTGCATATTCGGCGAAGACGCACACGGAGCAGTTTGAATTGTACTGCAGCTCTACTCCGACATTGCAAAGGCCGAGGATCCACTTGTACGGATTGAGAAAGAGCGAGACTCTCATCCGGTCTTGCGAAAACACGGGAGAAGCATTCAACGCGATCACGAGCACTATTGATGCGAACTTTCGGAACATATCGCTCCTACGCGCGCCCGAGCCGCCGCGGTCCGGCAACGAGGACGACGAGCGCGATCACGAACCAGCCTGCAATTTCATCCGTCGCCGTGGGTATCCTGGACAGCGAATACCCGGTGACCGTCATGGAGAAATGAAAGAGCCAAACCAGAAGCAGGCTGCCTCGGGTTCCGTTGTAAACCCAGGTGAAGAGAATCGCCGCCCCCGCGAGGCTCAGCACGGATGCGAGCTCATGAATCCCGATCGCGCCGTTCGTCATCACCCACATCGGAATATGCCAGATGCCCCAGAGGAGTCCGAGAATGACGCTGGCGCCGAGAGCATTGAGCTTTGCCTGCAGCCTGGGCAATGCAAAGCCTCGCCAACCCAACTCTTCTCCAAGCGCATTCGGAACGGCGGCGATGAAGGCGGCGGGCACCATGATCATGGCTTGCTGCGGACTGAAGTAATGTGTGATGGGCATGAATGTGAGGCTGTAACTCCTGCCCAACGCCATATCGATGCCGTACGCCGCAAGCTTGAGCGCCGCCGGATACAGCAAAACGAAGAGATACCAGAGCGCGCCGACTCGCCAGATGCGAATGGGGCAAAAAAGCTTCCGCAGCCCCGCCTTTCCCGCAATCAGGAGCGACAGAATCATTGCCGATAGACCCGGTCCCCATACGGCGAGCATATTCACGGGGCTTCCGGTCGCGGCGGCTGTCGCGGGATTGCTCATCTTGATCGCGGCGAGCGGAATCCAGATTGCCCACGAGATGATCAGACTGAAAAGAAAGAACAGGGGCAACTGGACGCGTTTCAGATTGTTCGAGAGCATTCTATTCCTCCCGGGTATGTGTTGCCGTTCCTTCCGCCCCACCCCCCTCGATCAAACCGATTTACCGGCCACACATACTGTACGAACACATTATACTGTATGTTGCACAGTATTGCAAGAAATTTCCGCTCGCCCGATTAACTTGTTTTATAACAATATGTTAGCTGGCTATTTCTTCAGGCTCAGGATGACCGCCACGTCGATCCAGTAGATATCGGCGAGCCCGTTGCCGGCTTTGCCGTAGTATTCGCGTATCCCCCGCGCCGTCAGAGCTCCCGGCGCACTCGCGTCGAGGTCCTCGGCCTTTGTCGTCGCGAAGAAGAAGTATTTTCCGTCGGAGCTGATCGACGGGGAGAGCGCCTGCGCGCCGGGGAAATTTATCTTCTCCCCGAGGTTGATTCCCTCTCTCCACGTATCGTCGGGATTGCGGAAGTAGACGTAGTAATGAGGCAATCCCTTCGTGACGCTGTCGTCCCGACCGGTGACGCACGCGACGAGAAAGCTCTCGTCGGGAGCGATACAGGCGTTGAAGACGCTTCCCGTTCCGTTGACCGCCGGCGGAAGCATTTCCGGCTCCGCGTATGCACCATCGACGAGGCGGGCGCGATAGATGTTGCCCTCCTCCTGACCCTGCATCTGGCGCGTGAAATAGATCGTCCCGTCGCGCGTGACGGAGGGGAAATACTCCTCGTCGTCCGTGCTGACGGGTGGGCCGATAAGGTACGGATCGCCCCACGATCCGTCCGCCGAGCGGTCGACAGCCCAGATGTTCTGGTAGGCCCATCCAGGCTTCGGCTCCTGCCCCGCCGGCGCCCGGGTGCAGAGGAAATAAAGCCTGTTGCCGTCGCTCGAGAGAGCCGGTTCGAAATAGTAGCACGAGAGGTCGCGGGCGAACGGAGCGATCTCCGGCTCGGTCCACGCTCCGTTCACGAGGCGCGTGTGCATGATCGTGACGTGCCCGCCGAACACGAGGCCGTAGAAGATCTCGGCTCCGTCGGGCGTGACGGCAAGGTCGCGCTCGTAGAAACCGGTCGAAACGACGCCCGGCGCGAACAGCGCGGGCTCGGCGCCCGGGAGCGCCTGCCCGAGATAGGGCCCGCGCAGCTTCGGAAAACCGGCCTTGCCGCCGCAACCGACGAGCAGGGCGCCGAGAAAGAGGACCGCGAGAATCGGGCAGATCTTTCTCATGAAACGCGCCATACAATTCGAGTTCATCGTCGCCTCCCGCGTTATCCGTTCCGGTCGCCGTATCGAACAGGGCTACGACCCCCGCAGCCATTCGAGAGCCGCGTCGAGCGCGGCGTCTTTCCCTTCGAGCAGCGATTTCCTCGTCGGGCGGGCCTCGACGTCCGGCTCGACGCCGTTCCCCTCGACATCCGTTCCGTCCGCCCGCACGTGCCGCGCCGTCATATGCATGAGCATGTCGCCGTTCGGGAGCTTCAGGAGACTGCCCTGCCCCGAAAAGCCCGCCGTCCGCACCCCGAAGAGCCGGGCGCGGCCAAGGTCCTGCAGGCCGCCTGAGAGAAACTCCGCGGCGGAGGCGGTGAGTCCGTCGACCAGAACGGCGAGCGGGCCGCCATACGTCTTCGATCGGGGCACGACGAGAATCCTGTCCGCCCGGTCCCTGCTCGTGATGGTCGCGAGGGAGCGTCCCTTCTCCGCGACGAACCAGCCGGCCATCGCCAGGGCGATGCCGCCGATGCCTCCCGAATTGCCCCGCAGATCGACGATCACGCCCTTTGCGGCGCGAAGCGAATCCATCGCCCCGTTGAACGCGGGACTGAGGTAGGTGACTCCGGCGAACCCATTGAATCTGATATAGCCGACGTCCCCGGCGAGTCTCTTCGCCTCGAAATCGACGAACGCCGGCCCCAGGTTGCCGTATGCGGGGATGTAACGCCCGGGCCTTTTGACGAGGACGATCGCGATCTCCCGTTCGCGGTTCTCCCCGTCGCGGAACAGCACCGGCCCGCTGTCCCCGATCTCGCCGCTCAACGACGAATAGAGCGTGTGTATGAACTCGAATTCGAACCGGCTTCTTCCTCGATAGAGCTCCGCGATCTCTTCCATTGTCTCGCGCACGGGCACGGCGCCGATGCGGACGATTTCCCATCCCGGCCGGACTCCGGCCGCGAAGGCGGGCGAATCGTCGCGCACGGACGTCACGACAACCTTGCCGTCGACGAGCCGGACGTCGAAGCCGCAGACGCCGTTGCCCGACAGCGCGCTGTCAGTCCGCTCGCCCTGATAGTATTCCCTCGGGATTACCATGAAATGAGACTGGTTGAGCGGCGCGAGCACCTCTCCGATGACCGACCGGGCCTCTTCGCTCGATGCGGCCGACTCCATGCGGGGCCGGAGCCTGTCGCGGATCCCCTGCCAATCGAGCCCCGCGAGCATCGAGTCGTGGTAGGTTTCCTTGACCGTCTTCCATACGAGGTCGAACGACGCGAGGTCGAGCGCGCGTTCATCCGAACGGCTCGCGGAGACCTCCTGCTGCGCAGCACGAATATTCAACGAATAGAAAGTCGCGAGAAAAAACACTAAAACCGCGGCCGCTATACTCATTCTCATGAACGCCTTTGACATAGTGCCCTCAACCTTCGAACCGCTTTGGGAACAACATACTATACCCGTTCCATCCGGCGAAGTGCCAAAAATGTGGATTTTGCCGCCGAAACCTATTTAATTGAGGAACGTATACTGTCCATACTTGTTTCAATCGAAATGCGATACTCATCGCTGGAGGATCAATGAAGCAGAAGAGGGTTACCATTATCGGAGCGGCGTTCGTCGCCTTCGCCGTTCTCGTTTTTCGGCCCGGTTTCGCGGCGGCGCAGATCTCGTCCGACACGAGGCAGCTCAACATCGATTCGTTCGAGCATGTCTGGAAAACGATCAACGACCGTCATTTCGATCCGACCTTCGGCGGCCTCGACTGGCAGGCCGTTCACGACGAGCTGCGTCCGAAGGTGGAGAACGCGCAGAGCGTCGACGAAGCGCGGGGCGCCATGACCGATATGATCTCCCGCCTGCACCAGAGCCACTTCGCCATTATCCCGGCCGACGTGTACGAAAATATCGAGGCGCCGGCCGCGAAGGGACACCGGGGCGGTTCGACCGGTATCCAGACTCGAGTCATCGACGGGAAGGCGATTGTGACCTCGGTCGGGCCCGGGGCGCCGGCGGAGAGGGCCGGCGTGCGGCCCGGCTGGGAAATACGCTCGGTCAAGGGAACGGAAATCCCGCCGCTCTTCCCCCCCATCGAAAAGGAGTTCGAGAAGAACCCGAGGAAGGATTTCTATCTATCATACGCCGTGCGAACGAGGCTGGGGGGCGCAATCGGAGACACCCTGGTCGTCACCTTCATAGACGAGAGGGACCGGCCGAGGGATATGACGATGATCCTCGAGGAGCCGAAAGGCAAGAAGGTCATCTTCGGGAACCTGCCGCCGTTCTACCTCACCTTCAGTGCCGATACGCTTCGGGACGATATCGGATATTTCGCCTTTAGCAGCTTCTTCGATCCGGTGACGCTCATGCCTGCCTTCGGAAACGCGATGACGGCTTTCATGCGGTCGCCTGGAATCGTCATCGACCTGCGAGGGAATCCGGGCGGCATCGCGGGGATGGGCCTCGGTATGGCCAACTGGTTTGTCGAGGAAAAGAACGTCGCCATGGGAACGATGCGGACGCGCAGCGACACGCTGAAGCTCGTCACCAGCCCTCGCGCGCGCGTCTATCGGGGACCCGTCGCCATGCTCGTTGACGGCCTCTCGGGCTCGTCGTCCGAGATCTTCGCGGGGGGCGTGCAGGGTCTCCCGCGGGTCCGCATATTCGGATCGCGGACGGCGGGCGCCACCCTTCCCTCGCTTGTGGAGCGTCTCCCGAACGGAGACGGCTTTCAGTACGCGTTCGCATCGTATATCTCGAGAAACGGCGTCGAGCTCGAGGGCAAGGGGGTGACACCGGACGTCGAAATCCGCCCGACCCGCGAGGCGCTTCTCGAGGGGCGCGATCCCGCGCTCGAAGCGGCCGTTGACTGGATTCTCGATCGGCATTATAAGGGTAATTGATTCCAAAACGTCCTGAATTCGGAGGTGCGACGGTATGACACAGCGGATACGCACAACGGCGGCTGCGTTTACGATAGCGGCGCTTGCGATTCTCGTCGTGGCGCTCGGCGCGCAGGTTTCGAACGCCGAGAAACCGGCCAAGACTCCCACCGCGGAGAAGATCCTCGACCGGTACGTGGAGGCGACGGGCGGCATCAAGGCGTATGACAAGCTCCAGAACAGCGTCGTGAAGGGGGCTCTCGAGATTCCCGCGGCCGGAATCACGCTCGACATCGTCGCCTATTCGGCGCGGCCGAACAAGGCCTATTCGAAAGCGGAGTCTCCCGCGATCGGCTCGTTCGAGAGCGGCACGAGCGGCGCGATCTGCTGGGAGAATTCGGTGATGCAGGGAGCGCGAATTCTCGAAGGAGCCGAGCTCGCCGAAAAGCTGCGCGAATCGGCGTTCGAGAGCATGGCGTACTGGCGCGCGATCTACGATACGGTGACGGTCGCCGGTATCGATACGGTCGCGGGCAGCCCCTGCTACGCGGTCGTGTTGAAAGCGAAAGAGGGCAAGCCGCGCACCTATTTCTTCGATCAGGAATCGGGGCTCCTCGCGAAGACCAGGAGCGTCGTCGCCACCCAGATGGGAGATATCGCCGTCGAGGCGTTCCCCTCCGATTACCGGAAAGAAGGGGATATTCTCGTCTCGCACAAAACGACCATGAAGCTCATGTCGCAGGATCGCGTCATGACGATCACGAGCGTCGCGTACAACGTCGCGATACCGGACAGCGTATTCGCGATCCCGGCGGCGATTCAGGAGCTTCTGAAGAAGTAATCGGGACGAGCCGCGTCCCGGGAGAATCGACAATCGCGAAAGCCGCGCACGGCGTCGAGCCGGCGCGGCTTCTTCTTTACCGGTTCGCCCACCGGTACGAAGCGAGGAATCCGAGACGCGCGATATCGGCGAGGATGTCGGGATTGATGCGGTAGATCGTGTCCCCCGTTTCGTGGTACGCGAGGTGCGGGCCGTTC
>JBFYZM010000019.1:0-10121 GCA_041309505.1 Candidatus Krumholzibacteriota bacterium | reverse complement strand
CATTGGAGGCTCTGCGACTGAGTTCGGAGCGGGAGCGTCCACGCCATTCCTGCCGCCCGCGAGCGGCCCTTCAGACCTGTCATTCCATCGAACGTTCTGATATAATGACGGGCGCGGAAGGCAGGTGTCGCGGAATGAAGCTCCCGGGCAAAGCGCTCAAGATCGGCGTCCTCCTTTCGATCCCCGCGATCGTCGCGATATTCCTCGCCTCTCCCGCGGACAATGTCGAAATGTCCGCGCTGCAGCCGAATCCCTTCGGCCTCCCGCTTCATATTCTCTCCGAGGAAAGAATCGTCGAGACGTATCGCGCCATAGGGTGCCTGAAGAGCTGCGCCAGCATTCAGTATCTTCGCAGCATGGTCTCCATGGAGCTCGATCGGAGCGACACGCCCCAGTTCGCGTATATCGCCTCCGAGGTTCTCTGGCGCTCCGAACTTCTCATGAAAGCCAACCGCAATCCCTATTATCTGAGATACTACCAGGCGGTCTTCAGGGACAGCGAAACGAAGCGGGAATCCGGGCTCGCCTACCATCTGTTTCTCCGCTGGTTCAAGGCGCTGTACGACGAAAGGGATCCGTCGCCGAAGACGGCGGAACTGATCGAAAAGGACATCGCGATTCACGAGCGGATGGGTCTCGGGGCGTTCATGGGGCAGACATACGAGGGGCTCGCCGATTACCATCTTCTGATTCACGAGGACGAGCAGGCGCTCCGGTGCATGGAGGAGGGCGTCGCGCGCCATATCGAATCGGGGAACATATCGGCATTGAGCCACCTGACCGGCAGAATCGGCATCTACCACCTGACGAAGGGGGATATCGCCGAGGCGGAGACTGCGCTTCTCCGGAGCTATGAATACGCCCGATATAACGAGGATCCCTTCTACCTTTCCCGTTCGCTCGCCTTCCTTTCGGAGCTGCGGGCGAAACAGGGGCACTTCGCCGACGCCGAGTCGCTCCTCGTGCGGTCGATCGATTGCAGCAGGCAAATGAAAGATCCCGCGACCGAGCTGTGCCGTCTCGCCGATCTCGCCAACCTGTACGTCGTCTTCCGCCAGTACGATCGCGCCGAGACCGCGATCGAGAAAGCTCTTTCCCTCGATCGGCAGCAGAACGATCAGATGAGCCCCATCCACCGGATTCTCGACCGGAACAGGGCCGCCTACTACCTCGCGAAGTGTCTTGCGCTCCGGGCGAACATCCGGCTTTCGACGGGAAGAACGAAAGAGGCGATCGAGACGATGCGGCGCGCGCTCGCCACGGCACGGCACAGCGCCGACTGGAGCTTCGAAGCGGATCTCATGAAACAGCTCGGCGACGCCTGCGCGTCGGCGGGCGACGACAGGGAGGCGGTTCGCTGCTATGAGAAGGCCTGCTCGAACGCGAGAAAACGCCATGAGCTCGGGAAGGAGGCGGAATACCTGACCGCCGCGGGCCGATTATACCTCGACCGCAAGCAGTACGGCCGCGCCGGAGATTGCCTGAAGCGCGCCGCCGGGCTCGCCGAATCTCCCCTGTATTGGATGCAGCGAGCGAGCGCGCTTCATCTGCTCGCCCGCGCCGCCATCGGTTCGAACGAGCGCGACGAGGGCCGGAGGCTCCTCGTCGAATCGATCGCCTCTCTCGAACGCGGGGTCGCCGGCAAGCGGCTCGACGAGAGCCGCCACGCGCTCAACGAGGAGGTGCGATCGATATTCTCCGATCTCCTCGCTCTCGACTGCGACCGCCCGGACGGCTGCGATTCGCTCGTTTTCGTGGCTGAAAAAGCGCGGCATTTTCTGCGCGGCGACAAGGGCATGCGCGCGAAGGACCTCGAGAAGAACATCGAGGAATGCGTCGGCGAACGGGAATGGATTCCGGAGAACGCTCTCGTCGTCCAGTATCTGGCGACTCCCGCGAAACTGATCGTCGTCGTGATGGACAGGAACGGAGTGTCCTGCCGCTCCGTCCCCGTCGCGCGGGAAAGGCTCGACGAGGAGACCGGAGCGTTCGTGGCCGCGTGCCGCGCGGCGGGGGACCCGGACGCGGCTCCCGGCGGCGCCGCGCCGAACCGCGAGATCGAGGAACGCGCCCGCTCGCTGTACCGCATTCTCGTAGAACCGATCGAACGATTCGTCTCGGATAAAGAGACGATCTGCTTCATCGCCGACGAATCGCTGCGACGCCTTCCCTTCGGGGCTCTCCTGCCGCCGGGGCCGGACGGGCGGTTTCTCGTCGAGAGCAAAAGGATACTGACGAGCTCCAGCCTCCTCTCCCTGCGCGCCGCGGCGGCGAGCTCGCATGCGAGCCTTCCGGCGCGGAGATCCGGATCGTCCCTCCTCATCGGAAGGCCGGACATCGGCTCGTGCCTCGCGAGAAACTACCCTGGACTCGACGCGCTGCCGGGCGCCCAGGATGAAATGATCGACATCCGCGGCATCATCGGCGGAGCGAAGCTCCTTGCGGGCCCTTTCGCGACGAAACACGCGGTCCTCGCCGAGCTCCCGAAAGCGGATCGGATACATATCGCGACGCATCGGGTGACCTATCCCGCATACAGCGGTCAATCCGCGCTTCTTTTCTCCACGGATAACGATTGCGACGTATCGCACGAGGTCGAGGCGTCGCTCCTCACCGAGAGCGAGATCAGAAAACTCGATCTGTCGAAGGCCGGACTCGTCATGCTTTCCACCTGCGAGTCGGCCGCGCCGGAGGATGGGACGGCATTCGAAGGATCGGGGCTCGCCGGCGCCTTCGTCGACGCGGGGGCTCAAACGGTTATCGCCACGATGTGGCCCATCGAGGACCGGGCCGCGCGGACCTTCGCGACGGCCTTCTACCGCGAACTCGCTGCGGGAAAAGGAGATCCGGGAAGCGCGCTGCAAGCCGCGCAGAAGAAGTTCATTCGGAGAAACCGCCTGAACGGAGACCCTGCCCGGGACATACAGGCCTGGGCTCCCTACCTCGTCATCGGCCCGCTTTAAAAAAACCTCGCATTCCAGTGTCAAAATCTTATGAAGCGCCGTCCAAGAGAGTACGTAAGGTATCAACATGACTCTTCGATAGAGACTGGACCGAGCGTAGGAGGGGATGGCAACCACGCTGCTGCTAGGGGAAGACCGGGGCTAACTCCCGGGGGGGAGCAAGCGGACAGCTCCTCGTCGGGGGTTGGCCCCGGAGGGTTCAATCCGGCCATCTGCGATCGTTCCCGCGAACCAATCCTCAAACGAAATGGCACATGCAGGGCACGCCTTATGCAGCGATCCCGCGTTGCACCGGCATCTAGCCGAAATATGTCTTTGCCCGAACACGATCGTATGGCTCGCCGTCCGTTCAATCGGCACGGCCAGAGGGAGCTTGCGGCATGAGGATTCTTGTCGTCGACGACGACGAAATCTCGGTCGAACTGATCACCCACGCCCTGACGCAAAGCGGCCACGAGGTCGTCACGGCGCGAAGTGGTGAAGAGGCGACGTCCATTCTGTTCAATACGTCGTTCCGCATGGTCATCACCGATTGGATGATGCCGGGAATGAGCGGCCTCGAGCTGTGCCGGCGGATTCGCGCCCGCAGCTTTCGCCAATACGTATTCATCATCATGCTGACGCAGCGCAGCGACACGGGGGATATCATCGAGGGCCTCAAAGCAGGCGCCGACGAATTCCTTCAGAAGCCGATCGACCCGACCGAATTGAGCCTCCGCGTCACCATCGGCGAACGCATCCTATCGGCCGAGTATCATCAAGTCGCCGTCTTCGCCCTCGCGAAGCTCGCCGAATCCCGCGATCCCGAGACCGGCCTGCACCTCGATCGAATCATGGAATATTCGAAGATTCTCGCGGTCGCTCTTTCGCGGCAGAAGAAATTCGCGGGTATCCTCTCGTGCGAGGACATCGAGAACATCTATTTCACGAGCATACTCCACGACATCGGCAAAGTCGGCATCCCGGACACGATTCTGCTCAAGCCCGGCCCGCTCGACGCGGCGGAGTTCGACATCATGAAAACGCACACGATCATCGGCGGCAAAACCCTCGGGCAGGCGCTCGCTCAGTACCCCGAGGCGCCGTTTCTCGAGGTCGCCAGAAACATCGCGTTCTGGCATCACGAGAAGTACGACGGGACGGGGTATCCGCACGGGCTCGCGGGGGAAGACATACCCCTGAGCGCGCGGATCGTCGCCCTCGCCGACGTCTACGACGCGCTCACGTCCAAACGACCGTACAAGAAAGCCTTTTCGCATGAGGCCGCGCGCGAAATCATACTCGAGAAAAGCGGCGGCCATTTCGATCCCGATATCGTCGAGGCCTTCAAGGAAGCCGACGCCGCTTTCGCCGACATATCGACGCGCCTCGCCGCCGCGCCGCAAGCGGATCCTCGCGAGAAGGTCGCGGAACGCAGCGAAGTATAAGCAGGAGGCCTGCATGAAGATCTTCCGTCTCTGCATATTCGTCCTGAGCGCGCTGGCCGCGGGCCCGTTCGGCGGCCTGCTTTCCCCGGCGCGCGCGCAAAGTCTGGGCGGAAAGAGCGATCTCGCCGATCTGAGCCTCGAGGAGCTTATGCAGATTCCGGTGCACGCCGCATCGCGGTATGCCCAGGATATGTCCGAGGCGCCGGCTTCCGTGACCATCGTCACGGGGCGCGATATCGAGGCATACGGCCATCGCACGCTCGCCGAGATTCTGGCGAGCGTTCCCGGCTTCTACATGAGCTACGACCGGTCTTACGAGTACGCCGGGATGCGCGGCTTCGGCCGCCCCGGAGATTTCAACACGCGCATCCTCGTCCTCATCGACGGCGTACGGACGAACGACGTTATCTACAACAGCTCGGGCCTGGGCACCGATTTCAACATAGACGTGGATCTCATCGACCGGATCGAGGTCGTGCGGGGACCCGGTTCCGTCCTGTACGGCACGAACGCCTTCTTCGCCGTCGTCAACGTGATCACGAAAACGGGGCGCGATATCGACGGCGGGAGGCTATCCGTCTCGGCGGCCAGCTTCGACACGCGCAAGGGGAGCTTGAGCTACGGCGGCCCCTTGAGGGATCGGGGCGAGTTCCTCGTATCGGGATCGTACTGCGCGAGCGACGGGCCGGATCTCTATTTCCCCGCATTCGACTCGCCCGCGACGAATCACGGGATCGCGGAAGGGCTGGACGGAGAGCGTTTCGGAAGCTACTTCGGGAAGGTCCGCTACGGGGAGTGGAGGCTCGGTCTCGCGCTCATGGACAGGGATAAATCCCGCCCGACGGCTTCGTACGAGACCATCTTCGGCAACGATCGCGACAAGGATCTCGACAGGCGATTTACGGCCGATCTGTCGTACCGGCGCGAGTTGAGCGGCAGCGGCGAGGCCGCCGCGCACTTTACCTTTCAGGACTATGCATACGAAGGATATTACTTCTTCCCCTCCGAAGAGGATGGCGATTCCTCGCTCCCCACGCTCGACGTCGACCACATTCGGGGTGAATGGTGGGGGATCGAGGCGAAGCTCAGCGGCGAGATTTTCGCTCGCAACCGCGTCACGGGGGGAATCGAATACAGGGATAATTTCAAGATCAAGCAGCAAAACTACGACGAGGGAATGAGCGTCGTCTACCTCGACAGCCGCAATAACACAAAGGTCACCGGCGTGTATGCGCAGCATGAAATCAGGTTCACGGAGGGCCTGATTCTCAACACGGGCGCGCGATACGACCACGCCGAACCTCTCAACGAGGGAAACATAAGCCCGCGGGTGGCCCTCATCCTGAAACCGGCCGAAGGAACGTCGCTCAAATTCATCTGCGGCGAGGCCTTTCGCTCCCCGAGCGCGTTCGAGCTCTACTATACCGACGGGGGCTTTACGACGAAGGGTAACCCCGACCTCGCCCCGGAACGCATTCGAACCTATGAAGCGATTGTGACCCGGAAACTTTCGGACGAGCTCCAGGGCAAACTCGCGATCTACCGATACGAGATTCGCGATCTCATCACCCAGTACCTGGATCGCGGCGACAGCTTGCTCCAGTACCGGAACGTCGATGCGATCGAGGCGAACGGATTCGAGGTCACCTTTCTCGGGAAGGCGATCGGCGTCGTCGAGGGACGCCTGAGCTACAGCTACGCGGACGCACGCGATTCGGCGTCGCATGCCCGGTTGAGCAACTCGCCGCGGCATCTGGCGACACTCGGTCTCGTGACGCCGCTCGTGCACGGGAGGGCCAGAGCCGCGTTCGAGGCCCAGTATGTCGGCGCCCGGCTGACCCTGGACGGGAACACCGCGAAGGCCTATGCCGTGGCGAATCTCAACGTCACGGCGGCGCACCTTCTCGGCAAGCTCGACGTTTCCGCCGGCGTGCGCAACCTGTTCGACACACGATACGCCTATCCGGTCGGAGAAGAATTCATCCAGGACGCTCTCGAGGCGGACGGCCGCACGATCCGCGTCAAGTGCACCTATAGTTTCTAGAACCGACGGACACGAAGCCGGGGAGACGTGAAAAGGAACCTGCCCATAATCCTCTGCCTTCTCGCGATTCCGCTTCTCGCGGCCGCTTCCGCGCGGGGAGGCGCGATCCAGGACCAGGAATACGACATCAAGGCGGCCTTCATATACAATTTCGCCAAGTTCGTCGAGTGGCCGGAAGAGAACGAGGCCGCGCGATCCACGTTCTCGATCGGCATCCTGGGAAACGATCCCTTCGGCCCCGCGATCGACGCCGCCATCGCCGATAAAACGGTCGAGGGAAAGCGGATCGTGATCGAGCGCTTCCCCGACGTCGGCGCCATGCGCCGGAGCGGACACCCGATCGACATCGTCTTTATCGGCGCCCTGAGCGCCGACGATCTCGAGGCGGCCCTCGAGTACATCGAATACCTGCCCGTTCTCACGATCGGCGAAACGCCCGATTTCTGCGAAAAGGGCGGGATAATCAATCTCGTGATCTGGAAGAATCGCATTCGGATCGAGATCAATCGAGCCGCCGCCGAGCGCGCGAAGCTCAGGATCAGCTCCAAGCTCCTGCAGCTGGCTTTGCGGCCCGACGAGAAGGAATAGGCGCGGATCCCATGCTCAAGCGACTCAGGCATAAGCTGATCGACCTCCCCATACGGCAGAAGCTGATGCTCATCATCAGCGCGACGGCCGTGCTTGTGCTCATCATGAGCACCCTCGCGTTCGTCGGAAACGAGCTCGTCGCCACCTGGCGCTCGAGCCTCCAGGACCTCTCGATGACCGCGCAGATCATCGGCTCCAACAGCACCGCGGCCCTCGCGTTCAGGGACGAAGCGGCGGGCACCGATATGCTCAAGGCCCTGAGCTCGAAGCGCTGGATAGAGTATGCCTGCCTCTACGACGCGAAGGGCGCCGTCTTCGCGAAGTACTCGCGGCCCGGCGCCGGGCGCAGGCCGGGGGCGCGGCCTTCCCATGTCTCCGGCGTCTCTCCTTTTCCGGAGGGCGCGAGCGAACGCAGCTTCACGAACGGCTGGCATTTTCACCTCGTGCGGGAGATCGTCGTCGACGGAGAGCGAATCGGCGCAATCCTCATCATCAAGGATATGCACGAGATCAACGCGAGCCTCGTCCGATACCTCGCGATCGCCGGCGTGATTATCGTGCTATCGGGGATGGTGGCCGTCTACCTCGCCTCGCGGCTCCATACGGTGGTTTCGCGGCCGGTCGCGGGCATGATGGAGACCATGACGAATGTCTCGGCCACCAACGACTACTCGATGCGCGCCGTGAAGCTCGGCAACGACGAGCTCGGGAGCCTCGTCGACGGATTCAACGAGATGCTCCGTCGCATCGAGGAGGGAACCGCCGCGCTCGAGATAGCGAAGTCGCAGGCGGAATCGGCGAACCGGGCCAAATCGCTCTTCCTCGCGAACATGAGCCATGAGGTGCGCACGCCCCTCAACGGAGTCGTCGGGATTCTCAAGCTCATGGAAAACACTCCGCTCAACGAAAAGCAGCTGCAGTACGTGAACACCGCGATTACCGCCTCCGACACGCTCCTCAGCGTCATCAACGACATACTCGACTTCTCGAAGATCGAGGCGGGGCGGCTCGAGCTCGAATCGATGAACTTCTCCGTGCGCGACCTCGTCGAGCGGGTCGTGCGGATGTTCGCCGAGAGCACGAACCGGAAAGGAATCGAGCTCCTGGTCTTCGCGCACCCCGAACTGCCGGCGCGCGCGCGGGGAGATCCCAACCGTCTCGCCCAGGTGCTCATCAATCTCGTCGGAAACGCGATCAAGTTCACCAAAGCCGGCAACGTCACGGTCCGGGCCTTCCTCGAGGAGAGCGGCGCGAATGACGTCACGGTGCGATTCACGGTCTCGGATACGGGCATTGGCATCAGCGAGGAGCAGAAGCATCGCCTGTTCCAGGCATTCTCGCAAGGCGACGCATCGACGACGCGCCGCTTCGGCGGCACGGGGCTCGGACTCGCGATCTGCAAGAACATCGTCGCGCTCATGGGCGGCTCGATCGGCGTCGAAAGCGTGCGGGGCGCGGGTTCGACGTTCTGGTTCACCGTGAAGCTCGGTATGCAGGACGACGCGACAATTCCTCGCGAACCGGAGCTCCGCAGCGCCCTCCATGCCGCGGCTGACGGCAATCCCATGCCGGAGCGGAGCCGCGCGGCGGCAATGCCGGGCGGCGCGGGAGCGCCGGCGCGCGGCGGGCGAATCCTGCTCGCCGAGGACAACGACATCAATCAGGTGCTCGTATTGGAAATTCTCCGCCTCGCGGAGCACGAGTGCGACTGCGTTACGAACGGATGGGCGGCGGTCGCGGCCTTCCAGACCGGCGGCTACGACCTCATCCTCATGGATTGTCAGATGCCGGAAATGGACGGTTACGCGGCGACCCGGGCGATCCGCGCGTGGGAATCGACGCATTCCCGGGAAGCGAGTTGCCGGAGAATCCCCATCATCGCGCTGACCGCGCACGCCCTCGCGGGGGACCGCGAAACGTGCCTCGAATCCGGGATGGACGACTACCTGAGCAAACCGCTCGATCCGGCAGTCCTCCTCGCGCGCATAAACAGCTGGCTCGACCGGTCCCGCCCGGCGCCGGAATCCGAATGCGCCGTTTCGCCGGACGTTTCGCCGGGAGAAACCGACGACGTCGTCGTCGACTATGGCGTCCTCGTCGATCGATGCCTGGGAAACGCCCCACTCGCCCAGCGGCTCGTCGCAAAGTTCCGGGCACAGGTGGAAATCGATCTCGACGCTCTGCGCGAAGCGATCGCGAGCGGGAGCAAAGATAGGACAGCCTTCCACTCCCATCGCATGAAAGGGGCGGCGGCGAATCTCTCCGCGGAGGGAATACGGAGCTCGGCCGCCGCGATCGAGTCGAAAGCGATGAGCGGCGACATGAGCGGCATGTCGGAAGCCGTCGATCACCTGGAAGCGGCGATCCGTCTTCTTCGGGAGTTCGATTCTCCGGAACTGCCCCGCGTCGCGGTCTGACGGGGATCGCTCACCGGTCCGCCGGCTTGAATCTCCACGCAGCGAGGAGCACGAACACGACGCCGAATCCGGCGAGCACCGCGACGTCGATCGCGACCGCGCTCATTCCGTATCCGAACGAAATGATCTTGTGGATGCCGTCCATCACCCATCCCGTCGGAAAAATGAAAGACGCGACCTTGAACGCCCGCGGAACGAGCTCGATCGACCACCAGCACCCGCCGAGCGCCGCCATCGCGAGCGTCGTGACGATTGAGACGGCCGAGACCTGCTCGGGATTCCGGA
Organism: Candidatus Krumholzibacteriota bacterium; assembly: GCA_041309505.1. Taxonomy (GTDB): domain Bacteria; phylum Krumholzibacteriota; class Krumholzibacteriia; order Krumholzibacteriales; family Krumholzibacteriaceae; genus SSS58A. The sequence continues at coordinate 397 of JBFYZM010000019.1, read as the reverse complement.
ACAGGGATCCGAAAAAGACGCCGAACGCGCCCGTCGAGAACGCGAATACGGTCATGAGAAGGATGAGGGCGCCCGGGCTCTGGCCGAGGGAGATGCGGAAGACGTATTTTCCGACGAGGAGCAGGAACACGATTTGAACGAGGGCGACGAGCATCCGCCCGAGGAGCTTGCCGAGGAGAATGCTCCCCCTGCCCGCCGGAGTGTACGCGTATCTTCTGAGCACTCCCGTGAATCGCTCCGCGGTGATCACGGCGCCGCTGAAAACCATCGACATGAGCACGAACATGACGAGATTTCCGGGGACGGATGACTGAAATCCCGACGGGATCTTTCTGCTCTTCCCCGCGACGCTCGAGCTCACCGTCACGAGAGGCGGAGCCGCGCGGAGCGAATCGAA
>JBFYZM010000018.1:0-6360 GCA_041309505.1 Candidatus Krumholzibacteriota bacterium | reverse complement strand
GTCGCAGGGCTCCAATGGGCTCGTTCGCGGGAATGTCCGCGCCTGCACCGTTAGCGGGTGACACCGACGTGGTCCCCCTATTAGCACCTGTAGCGGGTGGCGGCGACGGGGTCCCCGCCCGCTGCGCAGCCCTTGAACCCCGAATAGCGGGTGGCGCCCATGGGGCCCCCGCACGCAGCGCAGCGAGCGCAAGCGAGCGAGAACGTGCGGGGTGCAATGGGCGACAGGACCCGCGTCCGCGCGGGGTGCAACCAGCGCCAGGACCCGCGTATACCTCGATTCACGTTGACGGCGCCATCGTAATTTCATTACAATTGGAAAGTTAAGCTCCCTGCCGGGACGTTCCGCCGGGCGCATTCCCGAATGCTCAACGGCGCCGGCCGCGCATACCATTTTCAAAGGGGAACGCGATGAGAGTCCTCATTACCGGTATCACGGGCTTCGCCGGAAGCCACCTCGCCGATCTCTGCCTCACGAAGAAGGGCGTCGAGCTCTACGGGATCGTCCGGTGGCGGAGCAGGACGGAGAATATCGAACACATCTGGGACAGGGTGAAGCTCATCGAATGCGATCTCCGCGACGCGACGTCGACGCGGGACGCGATAGAAGAAATTCGTCCCGACTGGATCTTCCATCTTGCCGCGCAGAGCTTCGTCCCGACGTCGTGGAACGCGCCCACCGAATCGCTCGTCACCAACATCGTCGGCCAGCTCAACGTGTTCGAGGCGGTGCGCAAGATCAAGCTCGGCTGCCGTATCCAGATCGCCTGCTCGAGCGAGGAGTACGGCATGGTCTATCCGGGGGAGGTTCCGATCAGGGAGACGAATCCCCTGCGCCCCCTGAGCCCCTACGCGGTGAGCAAGGTGGGGCAGGATATGCTCGCGTACCAGTATTTCATGAGCTACCGGACGGACGTCGTGCGGACGCGCGGTTTCAATCACACGGGGCCCCGGCGTCCCGCGATCTTCGTCTGCTCCGATTTTGCCAAGCAGATCGTCGATATCGAACGCGGCGTCCGGGAGCCGGTCATTAGGGTCGGCAACCTCGACGCGCGGCGCGATTTCACCGACGTGCGCGACATCGCGCGCGGGTACTGGCTCGCCCTGGAAAAGGGAAAGAGCGGCGAGGTATACAACCTCTGCTCGGGAACGAGCTACCGTATCGGCGAGATTCTCGAGATGCTCCTCTCGCTCGCGGGCGTGCGGGCCGAGGTGAAGCAGGATGCCGCGCGGCTCAGGCCGAGCGACGTCCCGCATCTCGAGGGCGCCAACGATAAATTCCGCGCGGATACGGGCTGGAAACTCGACATACCGTTCGAGCAAACGCTCAGGGATCTCCTCGATTTCTGGCGGAACAACCCCGGCCGCAGATAGCGGCCGCGGGGCGGGAGTCCGAATGCGTTCATTGGTTACCGGAGCGAGCGGCTTCGTCGGCGCTCATCTCGCGCGGGAGCTCGCCGCGGCGGGGCATGAGGTTATCGCGACCGACGTCGTCGAGCCCTCCGCGCAGCCCGGCGGGATCGCGCATTGGAGCTGCGATCTCCTCGACGCCGGCGCCGTGAAAGCGCTTGTCGCGGATGTCCGCCCCGACTACATATTCCATCTGGCCGCGCAGAGCTCGGCGGCGCAATCGTTCGCGGAGCCGCGTGCCACGCTCGAGACGAACGTCTTCGGCACGCTCAACGTGCTCGAGAGCGTGCGGTCGCTTCCGTACGCGTGCCCGGGTGCGAAAACGCGTTCGGGGAAGATCCGGATCCTTTCCGTCGGTTCGAGCGAGGAGTACGGCAGGCGGCCGCTCGGCGCGATGCCTCTCGGCGAAGGGAGCCCGATCGAGCCCGTGAGCCCGTACGCGGTGAGCAAGGCGGCGCAGACGATGCTCGCCCTCCAGTACGAGCGCTCTTTCGAGATCGACGTCGTTGCGACGAGGAGCTTCAGCCATACGGGACCCGGCCAGCCCGTGCGCTTCGTGCTGCCCTCGTTCGCGCGGCAATGCGCGGAGATACGGGCCGGGAAGCGCGAGCCGGTCGTGAAGGTCGGCAATCTCGACGTCGTTCGGGACTATCTCGACGTCCGCGACGTCGTGCGCGCGTACCGGTTGATCGCGGAGGAGGCGGCCGAGCCGGGTGTGTACAACGTATGCTCGGGAAAGGGCGTCGGGCTCCGCGACGCGCTCGATTTCTTCGTTCGCGCCTGCGGCGTGCCGGTGAGGATCGTGGAGGATCCGAGCCTGGCGCGCCCGGCCGATATTCCGGTGCTCGTCGGCGACAACGCGCGTCTCCGGCGCTCGTGCGGATGGAATCAGGAGCGTTCGACGGAGACGATGCTCGGAGAGCTTTTCGAATACTGGGAGCGAATCGCACAGGAGGAGTGAATGTTCAAGATATGCATGGTCGGGACGGGCTACGTGGGGCTCGTGAGCGGCGCGTGTCTCGCCGACTTCGGCAACCGGGTGATCTGCGTCGATATCGACGAGGCGCGGCTCGAATCGATCCGCAACGGAGTCATGCCGATCTACGAGCCGGGGCTCAAGGATCTCGTCGCGCGCAACTATTCGGCGGGGAGGCTCGCTTTCACGTCCGACCTCGGGGCGGCGGTCGAGGATTCGCTCGTGATATTCTCCGCGGTCGGGACGCCCGAACGGGAGGACGGCTCGGCCGATCTCTCGTCCGTGTTTCAGGTCGCGAAGAACATCGCTTCGTGCATGCGCGAATACCGGGTGATCGTTCAGAAGAGCACGGTGCCGGTCGGCACCTCCGAGCGCTTCGGCGAGATCGTCCGCGAGAACCTGAAGAGTCCGGTCGAATTCGACCGGGTGTCGAATCCCGAATTTCTCAGGGAGGGCTCGGCGATCGAGGATTTCATGCGTCCGAACCGCGTCGTCATCGGCGTCGAGAGCGATCGCGCGCGCGAGATCATGCGCGAAATATACCGGCCGCTCTATCTTCTCGAAACGCCGATCGTTTTCACGTCGATCCGGACGGCCGAGCTCATCAAGTACGCGAGCAACGCGTTTCTCGCGACGAAGATATCGTTCATCAACGAGCTCGCGGAGCTCTGCGAGAAGGTCGGCGCCGACGTCGACGAGGTCGCGCGGGCAATGGGCCTCGACCGGCGGATCGGGCCCAAGTTCCTGCACGCGGGCGTCGGGTACGGAGGATCCTGCCTTCCGAAAGACGTCGCCGCCATCATGCACACGGCCGATGCGGCGGGTGTTCCCCTGCGCGTCATTCGGGCGGCGTCCGACGTGAACGACGCCCTCATGGACCGGCTCATGGAAAAGATCCGCGCGGAAATGCCGGATATCGCTGGAAAAACGGTCGCCGTGCTCGGCCTTTCGTTCAAGCCGAATACCGACGACGTGCGCGAGTCGCCGGCCATGCGCCTCGTCGATCGTTTGCTCGCCCAGGGGGTTCGCGTCAAAGGGTACGATCCCGTGGCGATCGAGAACGTGCGCCGGATCTACGGCGAGCGGATTTCGTACTGCGAGGATGCCTACGAAGCCGTCCGGGGAGCGGACGCGCTCGTCATCATGACCGAATGGAACGAGTTCCGGGTGCTCGATCTCGACAGGGTGAAGAAGCTTCTTCGGAGCCCCGTCGTCGTCGACTGCCGGAATATCTATCAGCCGGAAACGATGGAGAAGATGGGATTCAGGTATCATTCCTTCGGGAGAACGACGCGGTAACGGGCCGCGCGTCTCTCGCAACCGGGCCGGGAGGAGGCGCCGATGCGGAAGATCCTCATCACGGGAGGAGCGGGATTCATCGGATCGAATTTTATCCGGTTCCTCTATCGCGAGGGGCGGAAGGTGGACGTCACCGTTCTCGATAAGCTCACGTACGCCGGGAATCTGGACAACCTGCGCGAGTTCATGGGGAGGAAGGGATTCCGATTCGTCCGCGGGGACATCTGCAACGCGCGGATTCTCGACGGCCTGCTCCCCGGCGTCGACGCCGTGTACAACTTCGCCGCGGAGACCCATGTCGACCGCTCGATTCTCGAGGCGGGAAGCTTCGTGAAGACGGACGTTCTCGGCACGTACGTGCTTCTGCAGCGCGCGCTCAAGGCCGGCGTGCCGCGGTTCGTCCAGGTTTCGACGGACGAGGTGTACGGCAGCATCCGACGCGGCAGCTTTCGCGAGAGCGATCCCGTGCAGCCGAACAGCCCCTACTCGGCGAGCAAATCGGGAGCGGATCTCCTCGTGCGCGCGTTCGGGAAAACGTACGGTTTTCCCGCCGTGATCACGCGGAGCTCGAACAACTACGGCCCCTACCAGCACCCCGAGAAATTCATTCCGCTCTTCATCACGAACGCGATCGAGGGCAAACCTCTGCCGATATACGGGGACGGCTCGAACGTCCGCGATTGGATCTACGTCGAGGACAACTGCCGTGCGATCGAGCTCGTCGGGCGCGAGGGAACGGTCGGGGAAGCGTATAACATCGGCGCGGGGGAGGAGCATCCCAACATCGAGATCGCCCGGAAGATCGTCGCGCTCACGGGCGCGGACGAGTCACTCCTCGCCTTCGTTTCGGATCGTCCCGGGCACGACTGGCGCTACTCCCTCGACGCGCGGAAGATCCGCGCCCTCGGCTGGCGGCCGCGAGTCGATTTCGACGAGGGTCTCGAGCGGACCGTTCGCTGGTATGAACGGAACGCGCTGTGGTGGAAACCGGTCAAGGAAGGCAGCTTCAAGCGATACTACGCGAAGCTCAATCGTTCGCGGATCGCGGAGTCGTCCCGGCGAAAGGAGAAGCGGTGAAAGCCGCCGTCATCGTCGGCGCCCGCCCCAATTTCATGAAGGCGGCACCCCTCATCCGCGAGTTCAGGAAACGCGGCAGTTTCGACTGGGTGCTCGTCCATACGGGGCAGCACTACGACGAAAACATGTCGCGCGTGTTCTTCGAGGATCTCGAGCTTCCCGAGCCCGATATCCATCTCGGCGTCGGTTCCGGCTCCCACGCGGAGCAAACGGCGAGGATCATGATCGCCTTCGAGAGCGTCGTCGCGCAGGAGCGTCCCGATCTCATCGTCGTCGTGGGAGACGTGAATTCGACGCTCGCGTGCTCCCTCGTCGGGGCGAAGGCGCTCGTCCCGGTGGCGCACGTCGAAGCCGGGCTCAGGAGCTTCGATCTCGCGATGCCCGAGGAGATCAACCGGATGGTCACCGACGTGCTTTCGAGATACTGTTTCACGACCTCCCCCGAGGCGGAGACGAATCTGCTGCGCGAGGGAGTGAAGTCCGATCGGATCTTCTTCGTCGGAAACATCATGATCGACTCCCTCCTGTTCTATCTTGAGAAGGCGGAACGTTCGCGCGTTCTCGACACCCTCGGCGCCGTCCCCGGCGAGTACGTTCTCGTCACGCTGCACCGGCCGTCCAACGTCGACGAGAGCGGCGTGTTCGCGGGAATCATGGAGGCGCTCGCCGGTCTCGCGCGGCGGCTTCCCGTGATTTTTCCCGTCCATCCGCGGACGCGGAAAACGATCGAAGCTGCGCGCGGCGCCATCGATATTCCCGAGGGTTTGAAGCTCATCGAGCCTCTCGGATACCTCGATTTTGTCAAGGCGATGCGGCACGCGCGAATCGTCGTGACCGATTCCGGCGGCATCCAGGAAGAGACGACCGTGCTCGGGATCCCGTGCATCACGGTGCGCGAGAACACCGAACGGCCGATCACGGTCGAGATCGGCACGAACGTTCTCGTCGGGTCGGATCCCGGGAGGATTCGGGACGAGGCGGCTCGGATTCTCGCCGGTCCCGCGCGCGTCCACCGCGTGCCGCCCCTCTGGGACGGAAAAACCGCGCAGCGGATCGCCGACGTTCTCGAAAAACGGTTCCCGGCCTGAGCGACGATTCTTCCCGCGCTCTTCAAGAAGTCCCGCTTGACACGCCCCCGCGGATAATCGATGCTTAAGGAGAGGGATCCAAGGAGGGACTATTGACGAAGATCGGCCTCATTCTCGCTGTCGTGCTGTCCTTCGCGCTCGGGTGGCTGTTCACGCCGCTCGTCCGGGGAATGGCGGCGCGTCTGCGGATTTGCGAGAAGCCGAACGGGCGCACGAACAGAGATATCGCGCACATCGGCGGCGTGGGGATCATCGGCGCGATACTCTTCACCCTTCTTCCGCTTTTCCTGTTCTTTCTTCCGGACGATCCGGTCGCGCGGGCGTTCACTCCCGTGCTGATAGCGAGCGGCTTCCTCGTTTTTCTCCTCGGTATCATCGACGATCTGCGGAGCCTCCATTATATCTATAAGCTCATTCTTCAGGTCGCCGTTTCCGGTTTCGTCGCCGCGGTGGGCCTGGCCCTTCTCATGCATTTCGGGGCGCTCCGCGTCGCCGTATATTACCTCATGCC
>JBFYZM010000017.1:0-4383 GCA_041309505.1 Candidatus Krumholzibacteriota bacterium | reverse complement strand
GTTTTACATAGCAAAATGAAAGCGCGAGCACTAAGAAGCTTGAATGTAATCAGATATTCCGTTGGTGTCAAGATATAATCCACCGTCGCGGAACACTCCTTGCTTCCACTTTCGAGGTCGGAAGAATGGCATCTCCGCAGCCGAAGAAAGGACGTGGCGCGCAGTGAACCGGAACGAAGCAATCCTGGATTTCGCCGCCTTCGCCGGGACGGTCGCCATCGCCTCCATCCAGCAGTGGCAAGCGAAGGATCTCGTCTGGAGTCTCTGGATTTCGAGCCTCATTATAGGCTACGCGTTCATCGTCACCTCGGCGCTTTCTACCTTTTTCCGCCCGATGGCGCCGCCTGCGGAGGCCGCCGGCGACTCCCGGCGCTCGTTTCTTGCGGCGCTGCCCTTTCCCCCCGCCCTCGCATTCTTCGGAAAATGCCTGTCCGCCGCTTTTCTGCTCCTCTTCTTCACGATCCACTTCGGCATGTTCCACTTCGTTCACGGCCTGTTTCTCAACGCGTTCTTCCCGCTCGCCGACTGGCGGCCGTTCGGCAGGCCCCCCGGCGACGTTTCGGGCTATTTCGTCTGGAGCATAGGATTGACCGCCCGCGCATACTGGCCGTTCATCGCGATGAGCGCCCTCTCTCGCCTGGGCGATTTCGGGAATGCGCTCAAGGCGCCCGGCGGACCGAATATGTCCATGCCGTACGCGAACGTGGTGCGGATGCATATCATGATCTTCATTTTCGCGGGACTTTATGGAGCGGGGCTCGCGGGATACGCCGTATATCCCGTGCTCATTCTCTATTTCTTCCCCGCGGGCTCCCTCGCGAAGCTCGCGATCCGCAAGAGCAGGGCGAAAAAGCTGCCTGCCTGATCGCCGCTCCATCGAGATGAGATCGTCGCCCGGCAATACTCACGCATGCAATTAACGGATTATTTTACATATTGTTACGGATTGTACCTGTAGAAGAATGTCCCCTGCATCCCTTGACATTTGCCATGCCGCGCCATATGTTGAGGCAAACATTTGGAACTCGTCTCGAGAAAGGACGGAGCGGAATGGCAGACAAATCCTACAACGCCTTCGAAATGGCGCAATCCCAGTTTGACCGGGTCGCGAAGATACTCGAGCTCGACGAGGCGACGAAGGAGCTCCTGCGCTACAATCTGCGCGAATATCATGTGAGCATACCGGTCAGGATGGATGACGGAAAGGTCAAGGTCTTTCGCGGATTCAGGGTCCAGCATAACGACGCCCGCGGCCCGGCGAAGGGAGGCATCCGCTTCCATCCGATGGAGACGATCGATACGGTGCGGGCGCTCGCGATGTGGATGACCTGGAAGTGCGCCGTTGTCGACATTCCGCTTGGAGGCGGCAAGGGCGGCGTCATCTGCGATCCGCATAATCTGAGCATGCGGGAGCAGGAACTGATCTGTCGCGGCTGGATCAGGCAGCTCGCGAAGGACATGGGACCGATCCGGGACGTGCCCGCCCCCGACGTGATGACGACCGGCCAGCACATGCTCTGGATGCTCGACGAATTCGAGACGATCCACGGGCAGAGACTCCCCGGATTCATCACCGGTAAACCGGTCGGCATGGGCGGCTCCCTCGGCCGCACCGAAGCCACCGGGTACGGCGTGATCTTCACGGTTCGCGAGGCGCTCAAGAATCTCAACCTCCCCCCCGGCGACACGACGGCGAGCGTGCAGGGATTCGGCAACGTCGCCCAATACGCGATCGAGCTCTACCAGCAAATATGGGGAAAAGTAGTGTGCGTATCCTGCTGGGATCAGAATGATCAGAAGTCGTACAGCTTCGTCAAGAAGGACGGCATCGACCTGAACGCGCTGCGCGGGATCACGGATCGCTTCGGCGGCATCGAAAAGGACAAGGCGAAGAAGCTCGGCTACGAGGTGCTTCCCGGTGAGGCATGGATCGAACAGGACGTCGATATCCTCATCCCGGCCGCTCTCGAGAATCAGATCACAAAGAACAACGTCACGAAGATGAGCGACCGGGTTAAGCTCATCGCCGAGGGCGCCAATGGGCCGACGACGCCGGAAGCGGACAAGGTTATCCAGGAGCGCGGCATCTTCATGATTCCGGATTTCCTCGCGAACGCCGGCGGCGTCACCTGCAGCTACTTCGAACAGGTTCAGTGCAACATGAACTACTTCTGGGAAAAGGACGAGGTTCTCGGCAAGCTCGACACCAAGATGACATCCGCGTTCAACGCGGTGAGCGAGCTCGCAAAGAAGCGCAAGCTGTACATGCGGGACGCCGCGTACGTCATCGCCATCGGGCGCGTCGCTCAGGCGTGCAAGGATCGCGGCTGGGTATAGAGTTCCGGCGGAGCGCGGTAACGCCACATGCGGAAGAAAACCTACAGCCCCCACCATCAGTCGCTCACGCGATTCGATCGGTGTTTCTTCACGGGGGCGGAGCGCTTCACATTTATCGGTTCGGGCGAGCTCGGCGGCAAAGCGCATGGGCTCGCCCGGATGCGCGGCATCCTCGAATCGAAGCTCAAGGATTCCTTCGAGCCGGCGATCTCGATCGGCATCCCCACACTCACCGTTATCACGACCGAGTTCTTCGATCTGTTCATGAAGCAGAACAATCTCTTCGAGATCGCCTACTCCGAAGCAAGGGATGATCTCGTCGCGCATGCGTTTCAGCGCGCCTCCCTGCCCGCGCGGCTCTCCGGCGATCTCCGCGCGCTCGTCGAGCAGGTGCACGCGCCGCTCGCCGTGCGATCCTCGAGCATGCTCGAGGACGCCATGTTCGAGCCCTTCGCCAGCGTGTACGCGACGAAGATGGTGCCGAATAACCAGCCGGACGCAGATACTCGTTTTCGCAAGCTGAGCGAGGCGGTCAAATTCGTGTACGCGTCCACTTTCTTCAAGGTGGCCCGGAACTACATGAGGGCTACCCATCACGCCACCATCGACGAGAAGATGGCGGTCGTCATCCAGGAGGTGGTCGGCTCGCGATTCGGAGATCGCTTCTACCCGCATATCTCGGGGGTGCTGCGCTCGTACAATTTCTACCCGACGGGGCACGGCACGCCCGAGGATGGCGTCGCGGAGCTCGCTCTCGGTCTCGGCAGAACGATCGTCGACGACGGCGTCTCGTGGGCCTTCTCCCCCGCGTTTCCCGGCGCCGACCCGCCGTTCAAATCGATGAGCGACCGTCTCAAGCACACGCAGACATCGTTCTGGGCGGTCAATATGGGGAAGCCCGCCGCGTACGATCCGATCAACGAGGCTGAGTACCTTGCGGCGTACGACCTCGGCGACGCGGAATACGACGGAACGCTCCGCTTCATCGCTTCGACCTATCTTCCCGCCGACGACCGGATCACGAGCGGCATCGAGGAGCGCGGGCCACGGATCATCGACTTCGCGTCGATCCTGAAGGACCGGCTCCTCCCCCTCAACGATCTGCTCAAGACTCTCAAGAAGGCCTGCGAGGATACGCTCGGAGCGATGGTCGAGATCGAGTTCGCCCTCACGCTCGACCGCGAAAGCTGCGATCCGGCGCGATTCGGCTTTCTGCAGGTCCGGCCGATGGTCGTCTCGCAGGCCGAGGTCGATCTCTCCGACGCCGAGCTCTCGGGCCCCCGCGTCCTGCTCGCCTCGGAGGCCGTTCTCGGAAACGGCGTGCTCGATACACTACGGGATGTCGTATTCGTCCACCCCGAGCGTTTCGACACAATGAAGACGCGGCAGATCGCGGCCGAGATCGAACCGTTCAACCGGCGGCTCGTCGAAGCGAGGAAACCGTATCTCCTCATCGGATTCGGACGATGGGGCACGACCGATCCGCCCGCCGGAATCCCCGTCGATTTCGGGCAGATCTCGGGAGCGAAAGTGATCGTCGAAGCGGCTCTCCCGAACCTCAATATCATCATGAGCCAGGGATCCCACTTCTTTCACAACGTGACGAGCTTCAGGATATTCTACTTTTCCATTCCGCACGGGAGCGAGTACCGTATCGATTGGGAATGGCTCATGAAGCAGCGAACGGTTTCCGAAACACACTTCGTGAAGCACGTCGAACTCGACGCGCCTTTGCTCGCGAAGGTCGACGGCCGGCGCGGCCGAGGGGTGATCATGCATGAGTGACCGCAAGGACAAGGCGGACGATCTCGTTCATTTCTTCCGCGAACGCGAGAAGGAGCTCGAGTGCCTGTACAACATCGAGGAGCTCCTCGTCGAACCGGACGCGCCGCGCAAGAAGGTCTTCCGCCGCATCATCGAAACGGTTCCGTCGGGATGGCAGTTTCCGAATATCTGCTACGCGAGGATAACGATCGGATCCGAGAGCTATTCGGTCCCCGGTTTCGTCGAAACCTCCTGGGCGATGGCCGCCGATATTTTCGTCGG
>JBFYZM010000016.1:0-3176 GCA_041309505.1 Candidatus Krumholzibacteriota bacterium | reverse complement strand
CATGGATCGCCGCCCGAAGCTCGTCACCGGCAACTCCCTCCTTATCATGTCCTGCGATCACAAGCGGCCTCACCTTTGTGGAATCGCCAAGATCGCGGATGTCATCGTGAAATACTCCCCCTGACAATGCCGCCCATATTGAAAGTGTCTTCGCAAGCTCGCCGGCCTCGAACGGCACTCCTTCTCGCCACCGCTTCTCCCAACCCGCCGACTCTTCCTTGCTGGGGGGCTCAATCCTCGTAACGCCGTACCCGGCAGGAGGCGTCACGCTGAAATACGACGTATCGAGCTCCGTATTCCATCGGAAATCGTCCCAGATCATTTTCGGCTCACCGGGGCCGAGATCTGTCCATCCCGCCGTCGAGGATCGAGGCGCCCCCGCGGGGAGAAAATCGCTCAGTTGCAAACCGTACCGCCCGAGGTTCGGGCGGACAATTTCGATCCGGAAAGGCAAGCCGGTATCCAGATCAACCCACGTCGTCCACTTAAGATGCTTCCCTGTTCCCATCTCGCGCACATAAACCGCAGCGTTCCTGCCTTCACGACGCTCCCTGCGAAGAAACGAGAAACCCTCCCCTTTGAATCCAAAGGCTATCCTGTCCACGCTGCTTCTCTCCATACCCGTCCGGAGCCGCCGGTACCTCGCCTTCTCTTGGGGGCTGCTCGCCTCCGAATTCAACCGCTGCAGCGTGACCCTGGGTTGCACGAATTCGAACGTACGCACAACGGCGCGTTTCGTAGCCGGGTACAAGACCAGTTGTGTTTCATACCTGCAATCCTGCGTTGTGTCCGCCTCATGGCGACGGGATATATACGTACTATCGGCCCACTGAATGCGTTTCCCTGATTGGCTGAATCCAGTCTCTGTTGTTCTCCATTTGCCCAAAGACCATTCCCGATTCCGAAAAACCACATTCTCGGCCTGCTCCATCCTCTCCATGACCGCCGCAAAGGCGGGAACGGCGCCATTATGGGCACCGCGCAGAAAATCGATGCCCGCGATGACGGCAATCACCGCGGCTGCGGCGACGGCGATGCGTACGATTGCGGGAGCGGTCGGGAAGGATCGTAGAATTCCGCGCCGGTGCATGCGTTTCGGAGGCTCCGCCGGAAGCGCGGCGATCACACGCTCTTCGGCGCGCAGCTCCGCCGACGAGTGGAGCGCCGCGAACCTGTCCATCAGCGAATGATCATCAAGCAACTTCTTGCGATATTCCCTGCACGACTCGCACTCGGCGCAGTGCAGATCGAGCGCATCCTGCTCATCGGCGCCAAGAGCTCGTCCTATGGAGTCTTCTATTTTCTCTCGCATTTGTTCGCAACGATCGTTCATCTCGCGCCTCCCGCGTTCTCGAGGAGCTTCCGCAGCTCCCTTCGCGCCCGGCACAGTCTCGTGTGAACCGCCTCGACTGATATGCCAAGCGATGCGGCCACGCCCTCCGTGCTGTGCCCGTCGAAGTAGTAAAACATAAGGGGGATCCGGTGCTGCTCGGGCAGCCTCGAGAGCATGGCGCGGAGATCGGACAGATCGTCGGGATTCTCACGGGGGCAATCCGGCTGCATCGCGACGGTTCGCTCCCGGCTCGAGCGTTTCTTGATGAAATTGCGGCACGTGTTCCCGGCGATCGTCGCGATCCACGGCCCGAATCGATCGCGGTCTCTCAGCGAACCCAGCTCCGTGAATCCCCGCATGAGCGCCTCCTGCGCAAGATCTTCCGCATCCGCGGCGTTGCCCGTCATCGCGAGACAGACCGCATACACGCGCTTCCCGTGCAGTCTCACGAGCCCGGCATAAGCCCTTCCGTCCCCCGCGAGACACGCCTCGACGATTTTCGCGTCCTGTCCGCTTTCCAAAAGGCCTCCCCTTCAGTCTCTACCCAAGGAGACAGTATCAGTGCGGAAATCCTTACCGACAATATTCGCACGAAATGGAGCTTCGAATCAACGACGCGAGGATAAAGCCGGCCGGCAGGGAGCGTTTTCGATTCCCGATTGAAAAACGAGCGATAGTGTGTTTCCATAGGAGGCACTGGACTTCTCATCTTCAATAATGGAGGCACCTATGAACGTACTTCAATTCGGCTGGATGTTCATCCTGGGCGTCATTGTGGTGATCCTATTCCTCATGGGCATCAGGATCATCCGACCAACGCACCGGGGGCTCGTCGAGCGGCTCGGAAAATACCACCGGTTCGGAAATCCGGGATTCCACTGGATCATTCCGTTCATCGAGCGGATGTACCAGGTGAATACGACCGAGCTCATGGTGGACGCCGACCCGCAGGAGATCATCACGAACGACAACCTGAACGCGATGGTTGACGCGCAGATATACTACCGCGTCAAGTCCGACGAGGAAAGCGTCAAGAGCTCTCTATACAACGTAAACAACGTCCACTGGCAGATCGTCAACCTCGCGCGGACGACGCTCCGAAACATCATCGGCACGCTGACCCTGAAATCGGCCAACAGCGAGCGGGGCAAGATCAACGACGAGCTCCACAAGGTGCTCATCCAGGAAACGCATTCGTGGGGCATCGACATCGTCCGCGCCGAGCTCAAGCAGATCGATCCGCCCAAGGACGTCCAGGACACGATGAACAAGATCGTCAAGGCGGAGAACGAAAAGATCGCGGCGGTCGATTTCGCGACCGCGGCCGAAACGACGGCCGACGGCATCAAGCGCGCGGAGATCAAGAAGGCAGAAGGCATCCGGCAGGCGAGGATTCTCGCGGCGCAGGGCGAAGCGGAGGCCATCCGTCTCGTGAACGACGCCGCGGACAAGTATTTCATCGGAAACGCCCAGCTGCTCAAGAAGCTCGAGATGGTCCAGGTGTCGCTGAAGGACAACGCGAAGATCGTCGTGCCGGCCAACACGGAGCTCATCAACGTCATCGGCGATATGGCCGGAGTGCTGCCGCTGCGCAAGGGGCAGGAAAAGGCGTAGGGAGCCGACGCCGGCCTCAGCAGATTCTCGGAAGCAGGTCGCCGTAAGGAATATCAACCACGCGCTCGCCGCCGAAGACGGTCTTGAGAATCACCATTCCCGGCGGGCTCGCGGCGACCTCGCCGATCCGCGCCGCGCCGAGACCGAGCGGATGCGATTTCATGAACGCGAGCGCTTCTTCCGCGTCCTCGCTCGCCACGACGGCGACGAACTTCCCCTCGTTCGCGAT
>JBFYZM010000015.1:0-4554 GCA_041309505.1 Candidatus Krumholzibacteriota bacterium | reverse complement strand
GCCGTCGTTGAGCCGGTAACCGGTCCGCGCCTGCCGCAAGATGTACGGCGCCGCGCTCATGTTCTCCATGCCCCCCGCGATGACGATGTCGGCGTCCCCGAGCATGATCGCCTGGGCGCCGAGCGAGACGGCCTTGAGGCCTGACCCGCACACCTTGTTGATCGTCATCGCGCCGGCCGTCTCTGTCACGCCGCCGTAAATCGCGGCCTGGCGGGCCGGATTCTGTCCAAGCCCCGCGGTGACGACGTTCCCCATGATCACCTCTTCGACCTGGTCCGGACTCACTCCGGAGCGCCGCAACGATTCCGCGACGACCATGGCCCCCAACCGCGGAGCGGGAATGGACGACAGACCACCCAGAAACTTGCCGAGAGGCGTCCTCACTGCACCGGCGATATAAACCTCGGACATCGCTCCTCCTTCCGTTCGTTTCACGCGGTATGCGCGCAGCTCTTCTCGATGAAATCGACGATATTCCTCGTGTCGGTTCCGGGGCCGAACACCTTCGCGACCCCGAGCGCCTCGAGCTTGCCGACGTCCTCCTCGGGAACGATTCCGCCCCCGACGATCTTGATGTATGCGGCGCCTTTCTGCTTGAGCAGCTCCATGACCCTCGGGAACATGGTCATATGGGCGCCCGAGAGAATGCTCATCCCCACGACGTCGACGTCCTCCTGGATCGCGGATTCCGCGATCATCTCGGGAGTCTGATGAAGCCCGGTGTAGATCACTTCCATGCCGGCGTCCCTGAGCGCGTTCGCCACGACCTTGGCGCCCCGGTCATGGCCGTCGAGCCCCGGCTTCGCGATGAGCACTCTGATCTTTCGTGCCATTGCAGCACCCCCTGTCAACGATCCAACATGTAACGGTCAGAATACGGCGGGTTCCTGATATTCTCCGAAAACTCCCTTGAGTCCGTCGATGATCTCGCCCTCCGTGCAGTAGCAGCGCGCGCAGTCGAGGATCACCTTCATCAGATTATCCCCGCCGCGAGCCGCCTCGGGAAGCCGCGCGAGCTCGCGCGCGGCCTTGTCGTTGTCGCGGTCGGCGCGCACCTTGCGCACCGCGTTCCGCTGCTCGATCTCGACTTCCGGATCGATCTTGAGAATCGGGATCTCGATCTTCTCCCCCTCGATCTGGAACCGGTTCACGCCGACGACGATCTTCTTCTCCCGCTCGACCGCCTTCTGGTATTCGTACGCGGAACGCCCGATCTCGCGCTGGAAGAATCCCGCCTCGATCGCCTTGACGACGCCGCCGAGCTCGTCGACCTTCCTGAAATATGCTTCCGCCTGCTCCTCCATCTCGCGCGTCTTCGCCTCGACGAAGTAGCTCCCGGCGAGCGGATCGATCGTATTGATCACTCCCGTCTCGTGCGCGATGAGCTGCTGCGTGCGCAGGGCGATGCGGACCGCTTTCTCCGAGGGAAGCGCGAGCGTTTCATCCATCGAATTCGTATGGAGCGATTGCGTTCCGCCGAGAACGGCCGAAAGCCCCTGGAATGCCGTGCGCACGATGTTGTTTTCCGGCTGCTGCGCGGTCAGCGTGCACCCCGCCGTCTGCGTATGGAAACGGCACAGCCACGAGCGCGGATCCTTCGCCCCGTATTTCTCGCGCATCCGCTTCGCCCAGATGCGCCGCGCCGCGCGGTACTTGGCGATCTCCTCGAAGAAATCGAGATGCGCGTTGAAGAAGAAGGAGAGCCGCGGGGCGAACACATCGACGTCGAGCCCCGCCGCGATGCCGGCTTCGACGTAGGCGAATCCGTCCGCCAGCGTGAACGCGAGCTCCTGCACGGCGGTCGAGCCGGCTTCCCTGATATGATAGCCGCTGATGCTGATCGTGTTCCATTTCGGAACGTGGTCGGCGCAGAAGGCGAGGATATCGGTGATGAGCCGCATCGAGGGCTCCGGCGGGAAGATCCACGACTTCTGCGCGATGTATTCCTTGAGAATGTCGTTCTGTATCGTGCCGCCCATCTGATCGAACCGCGCGCCCTTCTTCTCCCCCGCGCACAGGTAGAAGGCGAGGAGTATCGAAGCGGGAGCGTTGATCGTCATCGAGGTCGTGATCTTCGAGAGGTCGATCCCGTCGAACAGAATCTCCATGTCGCGGAGCGAATCGATCGCGACTCCGCATCTCCCGACTTCGCCTTCGGCGCGCGGATGGTCGGAGTCGTAGCCCATGATCGTCGGCATGTCGAACGCGACGCTCAGCCCCGTCTGGCCGTGATCGAGAAGATAATGATAGCGGCCGTTCGTGTCGCGCGGGGTTCCGAAACCGGAGAACTGCCGCATCGTCCAGAAACGCCCCCGGTACATGGTCGGATAGACGCCCCTCGTGAACGGATAATCTCCGGGGAATCCGAGGTCGCGCATGTAATCGAACGCGGCGACGTCGTCCCCCGTGTAGAGCGGCTCGACCGGCTCCGCCGAAACCGTCGTGAAATCGATCTCCTGGACCGGCTCCCCCGCGAAGGCGCGCTCCCAGCGCTCTTTCGCCTCATCGATCCCCGCTGCTTTTTTCTTCTTCATGCGATGGAAATCACCTCTCTTCGACGACGCGTCCGGCTACAGCTTCAGCGTCCCCGTAAAATACTCCTCGAGCTCGCGGACGAGCCGGGAGGGGGACACGCGCCCCGCGTACACTTCCTCCATCTTCGACTCGATCATGCTCCGGATATCCGAATTGTCCCATATGCGCCGTTCCATCCGGTCCATCAATGCGTCGCGAACGCGCGAATGGAGAACGCGCCTCCGCTTCGCCTCGAGCAGGCCGCATCCTTCGAGATGGCGGCGATGCTCCTCGATCCGCGCGGCGATCTCTTCGATCCCTTCGCCTTTGAGCGCCGACGCGAGAACGACCGGAGGCATCCACGATCCGGGCGGGATATCCTTGATCCTCAACGTATCCTCGAGCACGCGCGCCGCGCCGATCGCGTCGGGGTGATCGGCCTTGTTCATGACGAAAATGTCGCCGATCTCCATGAGCCCGGCCTTCATCGCCTGGACCCCGTCCCCCGATTCCGGGACGAGAATGACGACGACCGTATGCGCCTTCTCCGCGATCTCGAGCTCCGACTGCCCGACGCCGACCGTCTCGATGAATACGAGATTCTTGCCGAACGCGTCGAGGAGGTCGGCGACCTCGTCGGTGCAGTTCGATATGCCGCCGAGGCTCCCCCTGCTCGCGAGGCTCCGGACGAAAACCCCGGGATCGTCCGCGAGATTCTGCATACGGATCCGGTCGCCGAGGAGCGCCCCTCCGCTGAACGGGCTCGTCGGATCGACCGCGATGATCCCTAATTCCCTTCCCTTGCGCCGGAACAGGCGCGCGAGGGCGTACACGAGACTGCTCTTGCCCGCGCCGGGAGGCCCGGTGAATCCGACCCGGTACGCGCCCTTCGCGAGCGGAAACACCGCGTCCATGACCGTTTCCGCCGCGGCGCCTCCGTCCTCGACGATCGTGATGAGCCGCGCGGCGGCGGCGACGGAGCCGCGCGTGAAATCGCCGATCAGCTTCGCTATGTCGATGTCGTTTCTCATGGACCGGTCAGTATTCGATGCCCTTCCGCGCGGCGACGCCGCGGCTGTAATGGTGGCGAATCTCCTTCATCTCGGTCACCGTGTCGGCGAGATCCATCATCTCGCGGGGAGCGTAGCGTCCCGTGAGAATGAGCTCGAGGCGCGGGGGTTTCGCCCTCATGAACGCGAGCACCGCTTCGAGATCGACGAGCCTGTAGGCGACCGCGATATTGATCTCGTCGAGGATGAGCATATCGAGCCCCTCTTCCCGCACGAGCTCCCCGGCGCGCCGCCATCCCTCCGCGGCGAGCTCCCGGTCGATCGGATCGGGATTCTTGGAATCGACGAACTCGTCCCTCCCGTGCTGCTCGATCGTGAAGCCGTCGAGCTTCGCGGCAGCCGCGAGCTCCCCGTAGAGCCGGCCCTTCATGAACTGTATCATCGCGACCCGCTTTCCATGCCCCAGCGCGCGGAGAGCGGCGCCGAGCGCGGCGGTCGTTTTGCCCTTTCCGTCGCCCGTGTAGAGCTGAATCGTGCCCCGTTCAGAACCGTCCATTCGGGCCTCTCCTTCGAAGCGGACAAAACCTTGCCCGGCCGCAGTTGCGCAACGCCATAAGACTTTGGAGATTATATTAATTGAGCGAAGTTGTCAATGGCGCACAGGAGGACGGGATCAGCTGATTGTCTGCTCGGTATGCGCTTCGTTCGGCTGTCTGATGAGCGGGAGCGTCACGAGAAAGGTCGCCCCTTTCCCCTCGGAGCTCGTGACGGAAATGTTGCCGCCGTGGTCCTTCACGATCCGGTGCGCGAAAGCGAGCCCCAATCCCGAACCCTCTTCCTTCGTCGTGTAGAAGGGGGTGAATATCTTGTATACCTGCTCGCTCGGAATTCCCTTGCCGTTGTCCGAGATCTGGACGCAGATGGTGTCTCCGTCCTGCCACGTGGCCAGCCGGATGACTCCGCTGTCGCCGATCGCCTCGACGGCGTTCTGGATGATATTGAGAAAGACCTCGTGAATCTTCACCACATC
>JBFYZM010000014.1:0-2952 GCA_041309505.1 Candidatus Krumholzibacteriota bacterium | reverse complement strand
GTCGCGGAACTCCGCGAGCGTGTCCGCGAGATCCTCGAGCACGTCTTTGAGACCCTCGAGCTCATCGTGCTCGACCTTGCTCGATTCCTCGTACAGTTTGGGATTTCCAAGATAGAGAATGTCACGTACCGCCATACCGCTACCTTTCTGCTACGACCGTTTCCCGCTCACCGTCCATCCGCCGCGGCGCCGCAGACATCCCGCTCCCTGTTCCAGGGGGCGGGATACTCGCCCGTCCAGCAGTAGAGGCAGAGCTTCTCCTTCGGCAAACCGATCGCCGAAATCATGTCCTCGAGCGTCTGGTACCTGAGCGTCGTCACCTCGAGGTCGCGGGCGATCCAGTCCACCATTGTTCTATACTTGTCCGATCGCGCGTCGGTGTATTCCGAGACGTCGTCGATATCGCGCCCTTCGATCGCGCGGATCGCGCGGCGCGCGGCGAGCTCGTCCGTGCTCCGCGTCGAAAGGTTGAAGCGGCAGGGGAACATGAGCGGCGGACACGCGGGCCGCGCGTGCACCT
This sequence comes from Candidatus Krumholzibacteriota bacterium, assembly GCA_041309505.1. Lineage (GTDB taxonomy): Bacteria > Krumholzibacteriota > Krumholzibacteriia > Krumholzibacteriales > Krumholzibacteriaceae > SSS58A. The sequence continues at coordinate 2,432 of JBFYZM010000014.1, read as the reverse complement.
CCCGCGCGCCGGCCTCCCAGAGTTTCTTCACCGTATAATTCTTGAGCTGCGTGCCGCGCACGATCGAATCCTCGCAGATCACGATGCGGTTGCCCTTGATGACCTCCGCGTTCGGAATGAGCTTCATCTTCGCGACGAGATCGCGCGTGTCCTGCGAGGGGGGCGTGTAGCTGCGCCCGTACCCCGGCGTGTATTTCACAAGAGGCCTCCGGAACGGCTTCTTCGATTCCATCGCGTAACCGAGCGCGTGGCCGATCCCCGAATCGGGGATGCCCGCGACGACGTCGACCTCGATGTCCCGGTCGCGCCGCGCGAGACACTGCCCGCAGCGCTCGCGAACGGTTTCGACGTTGATCCCCTCGTAGCTCGACGTCGGAAAACCGGTGTAGATCCAGAGAAACGCGCAGATGTTGTTCGAAACGCCGCCGCTCCGCAGCTGCCGGACGCCGTTCCTGTCGATGAGAACGATCTCGCCCGGCTCGAGGTATTTTTCGACGGCGAAATCGAGGTTCGCGAACGCGCTCGTCTCCGACGCGACGGCCCAATCGCCGCCGCGCCGCGCGACGGCGAGGGACGAATATCCCATGCGGTCGCGCGCCGCGTAAATGCCGTCCTCGTGCAGCAGCAGGAGCGAGCACGAGCCGTCGATCGACTCGAACAGGTGCTCGATGCCGTCGGCGATATCCTTCCCCCGCGTGATGAGCTTCGCGGCGAGCTCGGTGAGGTTGACGAACCGGTTGCCGCCGACCTCGCTGAACGAGAGCCCCTTCGAGAGCAGATCGTCGACGATCTCGCGCGCGTTGTCGATGTAGCCGTCCGTCGCGATGCAGAAGGGGCCGAAGCTCGATTTCAGATAGATCGGCTGCTCGTCGAGCGCGCTGATCACGCCGATGCACTTCGATCCGCGCAGGCGGGAGCGTTTCTCGTGGTATTTCGATTTGAACTGGCTCTGCCAGATATTGTGGATCTTCCGCGTAAAATCGTCCCCAAGCACCGCGACTCCGCAGAACTGCGTTCCCAGATGCGAGTGATAGTCGGTCCCGTAGAACAGGACATCGGAGCATTCGCCCCTGGAAACGATTCCGAAAAGCCCGCTCACGATGTACCTCCAATTTCGCGGAATATGCTGCCGGGTTGCCCGCCAAAGAAGCCTGGACGCATGATAACGGTTCCCCCCGAATATCTCAACGATAAATAATGCTTGTTGAACCGAAAAACGAGCCTTTACAGTGCAGGGGGCCCGAGGAGGAATCGCCATGCCCGAAAAAGCGGGAGCGTCCGGGTTCATGCCCCGGCGCATGATCTATATCTTTCTCTTCCTGCTATGCCTCGCCGCGTACCGGAGCATCGTCGACAACCGGCTCTTCAACGACGACTTCTCCTGGCTCAAGGCGGCCCGGTACGATATGACCCCGGCCAATCTCCTCTCCTTTCGGGTCGTCGATTTCTTCCGGCCGCTCGTGAATCTCTCCTTCTACGTCATGGAGAAGGTCTCGCCGGGGAACCTCCCCCTGCACTACGGCTTCAACCTCGTTCTCCATTTCCTCTGCACGGCGCTCGTCTTCCGTCTGATCCTGAAGCTTCTCGGGAGCGAGCGCCTCGCAGCGGCGGCCGCCGTTCTCTTCGCCGTCACGAGCGTCCACTCGGCGGCCGTCATATGGATCAGCGCGAGAACCACGCTGCTCGCCACGTGCTTTCTCCTCGCCTCGCTCAACGTCCTCCTCGCCCGGGCGGGAACGGCGCGGCTTCGCCTCGCCATTTCGATAACGCTCTACCTCTTCGCCCTCGCCTCGAAGGAGGAGGCGATCGCGGGCGTTCTCCTCGTCGCGCTCCTGTTCGCGCTGAAGCGAAAGGACGCCCCGTCCGGGAGCCCCGACAGGAGCGCCTTCGCCGCGTTCGCCATCGTTTCAATCGCGTACCTTATCTTGCGACAGGCGCTGATGGGAGGATTCTTCCAGGAGAATTGGGGGCCCGGGGCGCACGCCCTGAGAAACGCCGCCGGCGGCTTTCTCTTTCAACTGTACCCGTGGCCGTTCTTCTCGCTCTTCTATCCGCGAGGCAACCACATCCCGGAGCCGTCGGGCGCTCTCGGCCCCGAGCTCGCCGCGATTCCGGTCGTTCTCGTGCTCCTCGCCGCCGGCTATGCGTCGAAAAAATCGTACGCGATGAATCTCGCCATCGGTTGGTCGCTCCTCGCGCTTCTCCCGGTTTCTCCGTTCCGGTACCGCTTCTTCTCGACGGTTTCCTTCAGCCAGAACCGCTATTACTACCTGTCGTCGGTCGGGACGGTCCTCATTATCGCCCTCTTGCTCTCGATGCTCTGGAAGGAGCGTTCGCGCGCGCGGCAGGGCGCGGCGATCGCGCTCTTCGTCGTTCTGTTCGCGGGCTCCCTGGTTATGAATGCGCGGATCGAGAAGAAATGGAGCAATTTC
>JBFYZM010000013.1:0-2503 GCA_041309505.1 Candidatus Krumholzibacteriota bacterium | reverse complement strand
ATCGTGCGCTCCTCCGCGGCGGCGTCCGCTCGGGATTCGCCGCGTCGGGGCAAACCGGCATCATGATCACGGGGGCAGGCATCCCCGTCGACCGGGTCGTCGCCGATTTCATCGGCGGCGCGACGGAGCGCCTCGTTCTCGAGGCGGCTTTCGGAAACGACGTCGTGATTCTCGAAGGGCAGGGTTCGATTCTCCATCCGGGCTACGCGGGCGTGACCTTCGGGATGATCGCCGGGGCGCTTCCGCGCGCCTGCATCCTCTGCCATCAGCCGACGAGGGATACGGTCCGCGGCTACGCGGTGCCCATCCCGCCGCTCCCCGAGCTCGCCGCGCTCTACGAGGGCGCGATTTCGGGAATCCAACGAATGCCGGTCATCGGTATCGCGCTCAACACGTTCGATCTCGACGACGCGCTCGCGCGCCGCGCGGTCGAGGTGGCGGAGCGGCAAACCGGACTTCCCGTAACCGATCCCGTGCGCTTCGGCGCGGACGTCCTCGTTCGCGCGATCAGGAGATTCCTCTCGATCTAGGGCAGGCGAAGCGAGCAGCTCTCATCCTTGCAAATCCGGAAGAAATTGCAGAAGCGGCAGAGCCCGTTTTCGATCACGGGAAAACGTTCGTGGGGGAGCGCCTCGTTTCTCGCCGTATCGCAACCGACGAGCACGCCGGAGAGCTTCTCGATGCCGGAGGCGATCTTGTCTCCGGCCCGTGCGATGCTTTCCTCGTCGGCGGCGTGCTCGATCGATTTTCCGCCGTCGAGAAGGTTGATCTCGAGGAGCCGTATCGAAGCGACCGGCTCGCCGAGGATCCGCGCGGCGTAGTAACCGTAGATCCCGAGCTGGACGGCCGCGTTCCGCGGTTCGTCCTCGTCCGCGTCGACGACCGCGGCGGCGCCGCGATTCGTTTTCCAATCGACGATCCGGAGCGTGCCGTCTCCGCCGCGGAACATGAAGTCGGTCTTGACGAATACCGTCGCGCCGCCGTACTCGAATTGCTGCGAAAAGGCGCCGCTCGCGAGATCCTCGATGTCCCATTTCGCGCGATCGGTCTCCATGACGATTTCGAGAATCGGGCTTCCGAAGAGCCCCTCGATCGCCTCCATGCATTCGCCGCGCGTCCGCGCGAGCGCCGTTTCAGTCACGAGGCGGCCGTACTCGTGGTCGATGAGCGCGAGCCAATCGATGTTGAGGCTCTCGAAGGTCTTTTTCGGCGTCGTGAGATATCTCTTCTCGCGGGAGAATGCGAATTGCGTCTCGAATCGCTCGAGGGTGTAGGCGATCACCCGGTCTTTGTCCGGGATCCTCCCCTTCGCCTTCATCGAGCGCAGCACCATCGAGGCGACGTAATGGACGAGCTGACCCCGCCAGAGGGGCAGGGAAACGAGGCGTTTGAGCTTGAACGCTTCGCGCGCGATCGCGGGGGCGCCGGCGCCCCAACCGCCCCAGCTCAGGTAATAATGGAAGAAATACCGGCGGCGGCAATGATCGAACGTCGCTTCACGGGAGAGGGACCATCCAAAGCGGTTTGCGAAGGGCATCGCGCGGGCTATTTCCTCTTTTTCAGGATCGGCTTCCGCGCACGGGCCTTCCGCGCGGCGCGTTTCCGGGGTGCGCGCCTCTTCGGCAGCTTCTTCGCCGCGCGTTTGACGCGTTTCTCGAAGACGCCCTTGAACACCCGGTTCTCGAGCTTGAAGCTCTCGAACTCGTAATCGAACTTCATGCTCTTCTTCCCGCGAAGCGCGACCGCCTTGTCGGTGTACATGTAGAGGTGATACTTCGATCCGGTTTTTTGCTGCGCGTATCGGGGGAGCTCGTCGTGTTCGAAGAGCCAGATCCGCAGTTCGCTCAGGTCGACGCACGCGATGATATCGGCGGCCGTCGACACGGGGATCCACCAGTCGAGCGCCTCTTTGCCTTTGCCCCCGGCGCGCTTCGGCTGAAGATTCGAAACGACGAACACCGAGAACTCCCTCCGCGGCCTTTTCAGGGTCACGACGAGGTCGATCCCGTCCTTGCCGGCGGAGCAGGGGAGACCTTCGCGCGTAAGCATCGATTGGACGAAATATTTTCCGCTGAAACCGATCATGTTTTTCGGAATTTCCTTCATATCGACTCCTTTCCGATGGCTTTCAGGGGCCTTGCCGATCCCTGCAATCATAGGCTCGTTGTATACTGATGGCGGCGAGACACGCTCTATGTTACCGGCAAGATCATACTATATACCTATACACATGTAAAATAAATTTGACAAATAAAAATAATTCAAAATTAGCCCTTTTCGAGCTTCGGGCGAATCACGGAGTCCCCGCGCCCGTGGCGCGGGCGAGGCCGGCCTCCGCGATGAGGTAATCGGCGATCGCGTTTTCTCGGGTCGTTCTCGCGCCCGTGAGAAGGACATTCGCGTCGAGCATCTCCGTATTCGTCGCGAGCCCCTCCTTGAATCTTCCGGCCGTCACGCGGTGATTCTCCTCGGCCTGGGCGACGTTTTCCCGGGCCGCCTCGAT
>JBFYZM010000012.1:0-2723 GCA_041309505.1 Candidatus Krumholzibacteriota bacterium | reverse complement strand
CGAGTGGCTCTGGTACATGGATCACCTGAGACGCAGCTATCCGTACCTCTTCTCGCTCGCCGTACGGACGAACCCGTTCGACTCGTCGGCATCGGTTGTGGTGACGGGGCCCTGAAGCATCAGGGCGCCACGAAGCATTTCTGTGGCGTTCCCGGCCCTCCTGTGATAAAATAATCGAATAATCAACCGGTGGATTCTTGTATTAATTTGCATCAGGAGCGCGCGTTGCGGAAGCTTGTGGCATTTCTGGCACTGATTCTTCTCGCGGGCTCCCCCCTGCGCGCAGAGCCCCTCTATCTCGATTTCGAGAACGGGAAAACGGGGATATGGAGATTCCTGCCGGATGGCTTCGCCCGGGACTCTCTCGGCGTGGCGCTCGCGGATCCCCCGAAGCATAACAATAGCCAAGGGTCTCTGTATTGCTTCGTGCGCAAAGGGCTCGTGTGGGGCGGCGTGGGCTACGTGCTTCGCGAAAACGGCGAGCCGCCCATTCGCGTCACTCCCCGGACGAAGGCGGCCTGGTGCTGGAGAGTTTCGAAGAATGAGAATACGAATGGTTTCTGGCTCTGCCTCAATCTGAGGAACACGAAGACCGGCGCTCGCGAGCACGCGCGTTTCGTGACCTGGATCGAAAGCAGTCACAGCGTGATCAGGGCATATTTCGAGCACAGCCAGACATGGGTGCATCACTGCGAGGGATTGTACGACTACCTGTGGCGCCGCTACGATCCCTCCGTCGTCGATTCGTTCGTCATCGAGAGCGTCGAGCTCGGCGCGTCTGCGTCGCCGGATCTCGAGGCGTGGATCGACAACATCTGGATAGGCGACGGAGAGCCGCCCCCGGGGGCGAACACCGTCGAAGCGGTGATATCGAAGCTCCCCATTTCATCGAAGCTGGCGTCTTTCTCGTACGGATTTCTCGACGGCGATTGGATCCCCGATCGCGTGGATTTGTTCCGCGACAGAGCGGATATCTTCCGCAATCCGCATGCGGACGAAGCGGGAGCCTCCAAGGGCGGCGATCCGCGGGGCCCCGCGGTGCAGGCCAAGGAGAAAAAGCCCGTTCAGAGTATCGAGTTCGATCCGCAGCGCTTCGGCGGCGTCGCGACGATCGCCGATCTGAACAATGACGGCCGCGACGATATCCTCATCGGCTTCGACGACGCGCTCGGCAATCGCTGCTTCAAGGGAGGGGCTCCGGAATCGCCCTTTCAAGAGGTGCCGCTCGAGGGTGGGGCGCTGCTCATGGAGCAGGAATACTCATACGGCGCAGCCGTTTCCGACGTGGATCTCGACGGAGATCTGGACCTTCTGCAGTTGAATCCGCACCGGAGAATCCATTATTTCGGCGGGATTCGGTTCGTTCGAAACGAAGGGGACTGGGCCTTCGTCGACGGCACCGTCGATTCGCGGATTCTCTCTCAGGGGGCGTTCGGATGCGCCTTCGGCGACGTCAACGGCGACGGCTTCCAGGATCTCTTCGCCGGGTACCGCTGGTACTACGATCCCGACAGCGTCGCGAGCGTCAATCATCTGTACTTCAACGACGGCCGGGGACGTTTTGTCGCAGCGCCCGATCGTCTCGTTCTGCCCGGCTGCGCGCATCTCACGGGAGGGGTCTTCGCCGATTTCGATAACGACGGCGACCTCGACCTCTACGCCGTTGTGGGCGAAGCGAGGCCGCGCTGCGGGCTGCCCGTCAACATGCTCTTTCTCAACGACGGCACGGGGAGATTCCGCGACGCGAGCGACGGCTGCGGAACCGACTCGTCGGATTCGAACCGGACCGCTCTCGCCGAAGACTTCGATAACGACGGGCTCGTCGATCTCTACCTCATGGACGGCGGCGGGCGATGCGCATTCTACAAGAACACAGGCGGCGGGCGCTTCGAAGCGGTCAAGAACGAGCTGATCGCGAGCGAGCCCGGTATCGGCGCGTCGGCCGTCGATCTCGACGCCGACGGAGATATGGACGTCGCGCTTCTCGTTCCCGATCGTTCGGACCCGATATGCATCGAGAATACGAACGGCAACGGGCGGAACTTCATCGAAGTGAGGCTGCGCGGCACATCGAGCGGCCATGCGGGAATCGGCGGCAAGGTGTACGTATATGAAAGCGGCCATCTCGGCGAGCGGGATCGTCTCGTCGGCTTCAGGGAGATCAATCCCTCGAAAGGTCGCGGGCTGTATGTGCCTGCGCTTGCGCACTTCGGGATCGGGCCGAGGGATAAGGTCGATCTCGAGGTCGTCTTTCCGCCTGCCCGGGATCGGGCGCCGGTCGTTGTGAGGGAGAGGGGCGTGCCGGGGGGTTCCTTCATCGAGATCTCGGAGCACAAGAACGCGCAGGCGCGCGCCATCGCCGACGCGTGTGCACGGTGGCGAGGCGCCTTCGATCGCGTCGTCTTTCGAATTCCGTCCTGGCTCCTCGCGATTCTCGCGCTCGCGATAATCTGCGCCGCCGCAGCGATCGTCAGGACAAGGGCCGCGGCATCGGCGAAGAGCTGGATCGATCTGCTTCTCCTCGCCGCGATCGTCGTCGCCGCGTTGCTCGCCGTCTATCGATCGGTCGCATGGGGTGCGGGCGCGCTCGCTCTCGCGTTTCTTCTGACCCTGTATCAAGCACGCCTCGCCGAGCTTGTGCGATCTCTCTTTCAATCGAAGTCGTGGCGCGAGAGCGCGACCGAGTTCCTCCTCGAGGAGCTTGCGCAGGCGATTCACACGGA
>JBFYZM010000011.1:0-3820 GCA_041309505.1 Candidatus Krumholzibacteriota bacterium | reverse complement strand
CGGGGGCCCCATCGGTGCCACCCGCTAGTCGAGATGCGGGGACCCCAGTGCCGTCACCCGCTAAAAGCGAATTTAGACTTGACCTTCCGGCCTCGTTTGGTGTATGATTCCTTTGTGAGGGTCTCCCAGGCCCAGGGAGATCGAGCGCAAATAACCTCGCATAGGTAAAGCAGGATACCTATGGTGATGCATGAGTACAGAATGGTATAGGTGTGCGGTTGTACGCTTATGCCTTTTTTTATTCATCACCGGGGATGCCGAAAGGCGAGGTTAAACAAGGAAAGGGGGGAGGAAACCGCAGTTAAATCAACGGGAACCAATGGCAACGAACCCTGATGAATGGTTGCCGGCTGACGCAAGCCGGCGTCGAATCGACATCAGGCCTATCAATTACAAGACACGATTGTTCAACGTGTGGAGGAAGTACAAATGAAGAAGCTTTTCGCAATTCTGGCGCTCACTCTCCTGCTTATGCCGGCAGTCGCTTTCGCTGCCCCCCCGGGCTGCTCCTGGGAAGGCGATCCTGGTATGCGTTACGGGTTCGGCCAGTATGACGGTCTGCCGTACAACCAGCCGGGCAACGATTTCGCGAACATTTATCCCGGCGCGACTCTGACCTACACGCTCGCCCCGATGAACATTACCACCGCCGCCTACACGGGCGCGGGCTGCATTGCGCTTGATACCCTGTGCTTCCATGCGACAAGCGCCCAGGGATGGACCATCACATGCGATCCGCCGATGGGCGAGCTCATGGAGCTCCCGGCGGGCGGCTACATCTGGTATCAGGAAGTTTCCCTCACGGCTCCGTGCGCGGTTTCGGTTGGCGACAAGGACACCCTTATAGCCCTCGTCGCGTACTCGAACATCGCCGGCGTGTGCGATCCCGCCTGCGGCGACTGCTTTGATCCGAACGTCCGCATTTCCAGCGGTATCAAGTACTACAACGCCGATACCCTGATCGTCACCGTCATCGAAGCGCCCCCGGCGCTCGGCGTCCTTCAGGACACCCTGACGCTCGTCGATCGCGGAGCGACCCAGGCGTACGTTTCGTTCTCGATCTGCAACCAGGACGAATGCGCTCCGCCGACGCTGTACAGCTACAACATCACGAGCATCGGCGTTCCGACCCGCATCCCCGCGATCAATCAGTCGGGATCGACCACGGTTGACGGCGGCGCGTGCGAAGACGTCTACGGTATCGTCGACGCCGGCCTCGCGCTCGCGTGCGACTACGATACCCTGACGATCATCGTTTGGACGCCGGCACCGGTCGTATACGACACGTGCGTTCAGGTCATTCACATCATCGAGCCTGAAGAAGTGCCGCTATTCACGGTGCCCGTCGTGACGATTCTCGTGCTCGCCCTGATTCTCGCCGGCGCCGTCTTCATGCGGAGACGCGAAGTGAGCAAGGCCTAGAGCGCCTGAATGTACGGGATTGGAGAGTAACTCATAAAGAGTGACTCATTGGGCCAAGGAAAGAAGCCAGAAGGTGGAGAAAAGAAGAAGCAGGGAGGCTCGGCCTTCCGGACGGAGTTCCTGCTCTTCCTTGTTCTCTTCTTCATCATCTGGCTTCTTTCCTATTTTCTGACGAAGATGCGGCCCGGCTTCGTCGACTGGCTGATAGTCGCCGTCGCCCGGGAAGTCGCGTTCTGCCTCAAGCACCTCGGCTACACGTACGTTCTCAAAGAATCGGCCATCGTCTTCTACACGGCCCACGGCGGGGAGAGCCTCGTCGTGATTCCCGAATGCACCGGGCTCTACACGACGATCATCTATTTCTCCATCATCGGCGCGTACCCGGCGCGGATCGGCGAGAAGCTCATCGGACTCCTCGTCGGCGTTCCGGCGATCCATCTCCTGAACCTCGCGCGAATGGTTTTCGTCGCTCTCGTTCTGTATCACAAGCCGAAGCTGTTCGGTTTCTTCCACGGCTACCTGTGGCAGGTCGGCTTCGCCATCTTCATGCTGCTCCTCGTCATCTGGTGGATGTGGAAGATCGTGAGGCCGCGATCGGCCAAGAAGACGTCATGATCGAAGATCGTGAAAAAGACACGGCTCCGCGCGGGGTTGCCCGGGAGATCCTCCTCTTCTTCCTCCGGTTTCTCGCCGCCTCGATCGCGCTCTACCTGGTCTACGTCGTCGCGGGAAGATTCTACATCCGGCTTATCGCTCTCATCGCGAAGCCGCTCCTGTCCGCCTTCGGATACGAGCTCATCATGGACAAGGCGAACGCGATCACGGAGGAAATCTCCCTCAATCCGGTCGTGTTCCTCTCCCTCGTCATCGCCGTCGGGACGATCTCCTGGCGCGCGAAGCTCAAGGCGGCGGCAATCGGAGCCGCCATCCTGACCGCTCTGAACTCGCTGACCGTATTCCTCGCGTTCGCGAGCTTCTACGGCAACAGCGAGCGCCTCTGGACGGGAACCGAGTTCCTGAGCCTCACGATGAACTTCTTCGTGCCGATCCTGCTCTGGCTCGCGCTCCTGCCGATCCAGTCGGCCTTTCCGTTTTTCAGAGATAATAACGCATGAAGGGTCGCGTGGCGCTCCGCCGCGCGACCTCGACGAAACCCGCTCCGCGAAAGCTCGACGCGAGCCCGGTGTACGCGAATGCGTCGGGCATCGCGCCCTTCTTCGGCTCGACGGGATATCCCTCGACGATTGCGGCCCCCTTCTTCTTCGCGTAGGCGAGCGCCCCTTCGATAAGGGAGGCGGTGAGCCCCGTGCGCCTGAAGGGTTTCGCGACGAAGAAACAGACGATCGACCAGACGGGGCGGTCGTCCACGGGGGCGAGCACGCGCGAGCGGGAAAGAACGGGGTAGTCTTCGCGGGGAGCGACCGAGCACCAGCCCGCCGGTATTCCGTCCGCATAGGCGATGAGACCGGGCACGCCGCCGGAGACGACGATTTTCTTGAGGGCGCGCCTATTGCCGGCGCCCTTGCCCTTCACGAACGCCGATCGCGGGAGGCGCCACCACATGCACCAGCATCCGCCGCACGCGCCTCTCTCGCCGAAAAGGGCGGCGAGGTCTTCCCACCGGTCGCCCGTGAGAGGGCGGATTTCGACGTTATTTCGCCGGCTTGACGAACGAACCCGCCGGACGGTCCTCGACGACGTAGCCGAGACCGGCGATTTTCTTGCGGAGCGTGTCCGCATCGGCCCACCTCTTCTCTGTGCGGGCGCGCTCCCGATCGGCGACGAGTCCGGCGACTTCGTCCGGAATCTCGAGCCCGGCCTTCGGGAGGCCCCCCCTGAAGAGACCGAGAACGGAATCGAATATCCCGAGCGCCTCGCGCAGCTTCTCGAACGTTTCCACCCGCTGAACGGGGCCTTCGTCCCCCTCGGCGCGGATGCGATTGATCTCGCGGACGAGGAGAAACACGTGCCCGATCGCCTCGGCGCTGTTGAAATCGTCGTCCATCGCCTCGACGAAATTCTTCTTCACGTCGTCAACGAGCGCCGCGAGGTTCCTCGCCTCCTCCGACGCCGGCCGCGGCGGAACGGCGCGCAGCGCCGAGAGGCGTTCGTCGACGTAGATGCACGCGTTCCGGACGCGTTCCAGGCCCGCTTCGGCCTCCTTCAACCGTTCGCGGCTGAACTCGGTGCCGCTGCGGAAATGGGTCGAGAGGAGATAGAACCGGATCACCTCGCCCGTGAACTCCCGGTTGATATCCTCGATCGCGAAGAAATGCCCCGTCGATTTCGACATCTTCTCGCCGCGGAGGTTCAGGAGACCGTTGTGCATCCAGTAGCGGATATACGGTTTCCCCGTCGACGCCTCGCTCTGGGCGATCTCGTTCTCGTGATGGGGGAA
>JBFYZM010000010.1:0-12047 GCA_041309505.1 Candidatus Krumholzibacteriota bacterium | reverse complement strand
GTCGGAGAGGTAGGTCATCCACCGCTCGCGCATCGTCACGATCTCGTCGAGAGGATCTACGCTCGGGGCGGGGGCGAAGATCGCCTTCGCGCAGTTGTCGACGAAGGCGTCGCCGACCGGCGCGTTCCCCGCCGAGAGACGCGCCTTGATGAGCGATTGCAGCTCCCACGGTTTCGCCCTGCGCTGGAGATAGTTGACATGATCGGCGAGCGTCACCACGAGCGGGCCGCTGTCGCCGTCGGGGCGGAGCCGCAGGTCGACCCGGTAGAGCGTCCCCTCCTCGGTGGGCGCCGAGAGATACTCCGTGACGCGCCGGGCCAAAGCGTCGTAGAAGGCGCGCTCGCGCTCTCCCTCGGTCGCCTCGCACACGTACATGAGATCGATGTCGGACGAATAGTTGAGCTCGGTGCCGCCGAGCTTGCCGAGAGAGATGACGGCGAAGCGGTGGTAGGGGACGGCGGTATCGAAGCTCCACGCGGTCTCTCCGGGCCCCTCGCTCGCGGCGAGCTCCTCGAACGCCATGCAGGCGACCGTCTCGACGATCGCGTCGGCGAGAAACGAGAGCTCGGCGGTCACGTCCTCGACTCCGGCGAGCCCCATGAGATCGCGCGCGCCGATGCGGAGCGTCTCGCGGCGGAAGTAGCGCTTCAGGCTGTTGATGCGCCGACGGGGGTCCCGGAACGGTTCGATCTGCCGCGAGAGCTCGAAGCGGTAGGCGCTGAACGCCTTCGGCTTTTCGAGCGTGCCCTCCTCGACGAGCCACGAGAGGTAGCCGGGATTGCGCGCGAGTATTTCCGTGAGAAAGTAGCTGCACGAGAAGAGAGTGACGAAGAGCCGCGCGATCGGCCTCGCGAGGAAGAGCGAATGGAGGAAGCGCGCCGGCGCGATCCTCGACTCGACGAAGCGCGCGAGATTGAGGAGCGCCATGTCGGGATCGGGGGAGGCGGCGAGCTCGGCGAGCAGGTTCGCGACGTTGCCGGGGGGCGGCGCGTCCGCCCCGCCCTCCGGAACGAGCCTCCGCCAGAGCGAGACCGCCTTCCCGGGGTCCGCGAAACGGAGCTCCGCGAAAAGCGCTTCGAGCTCCGTCGTCTCCGTTCCCCCGGCGATCGCGCGCCGCGCGAGTTTGTCGTGTTTCGTGCCCATGAACGCGTCCGTGAACTTTCTCTGGAACGCCGGTTTCGTTTCCTGTATCCTCGATCGAGCGCGGATTATACCGGAGAGCGGCGCGGGAATCGAGGAGAAGCGATGAAAAAAATCGAAGCCTATATCAAGCCCTTCAAGCTCGACGAGGTCAAGGAAGCGCTCATGGAGGCCGGCGCCGGCGGGATGAGCGTCACCGAGGTGAAGGGTTTCGGGAGGCAGAAGGGGCACACGGAGCTCTACCGCGGGAGCGAATACAAGGTCGATTTTCTTCCCAAGATCCGGATCGACGTCGTCGTGAAGGACGAAGACGTCGAGCGCGTCGTCAAGGCGATCATCGCGTCCGCGCGCACCGGGCAGATCGGCGACGGCAAGATCTTCATATCGAACGTCGATGACGCGATCAGGGTGAGGACCGGCGAAAGCGGCGAGGAGGTCCTCTAGGGCCGATGGAAGAGCTCTACCTCGGCATCGAAACGTCGTGCGACGACACCTCGTGCGCGGTCTATTCACCCGTTCGCGGCGTCGTCACGCACCGCACGGCGGCCCAGCTCGATCACGAGAAATACGGCGGCGTCGTCCCCGAGATCGCCTCGCGCTCCCACATGCGCACGCTGCTTCCCCTCTACGAAACGGTGATGAAGGAATCGGGCGCCGCGCTCGAGTCGCTCTCCGGCGTCGGCGTCACGAACGGCCCGGGCCTCACGGGCTCGCTTCTCGTCGGGCTCTCGTTCGCGAAGGCGCTCGCCTACGCGTGCGGCGTGCCGCTCGCCGGCGTTCATCACATCGAGGGGCACATACTCGCGAACGCGCTCGAGGGGCCGCTCGAGTGTCCCGCCCTCGTTCTCGTCGTGTCGGGCGGGCACACCCAGCTCGTTCATATGGAGAAGGTCGGCCGCTACGAGATCGTCGGGAGCACGCGGGACGACGCGGCGGGAGAAGCGTTCGACAAGATCGGGAAGCTCCTCGGCCTCCCCTTTCCGGGCGGTCCGGCAATTGAGCGCGCGGCCCGCGAGGGAAACGCCGCGGCCTACAAGTTCCCGCGGGGTCTCCGGTATTCGGGCGGGTGCGATTTCTCCTTCTCGGGGCTCAAGACCGCGGTGCGGCTCAAGGTCGAGTCTCTCGACGAGATCGGGCCGCGGATCGTCGCGGACGTCGCCGCCTCGGCCCAGGAGGCGATCGTCGAAAGCCTCGTCGAGAAGTCGATCGTCGCCGCGCGGGAGCGGGGCGCGAAGCGGCTCTACCTCGCCGGCGGGGTCGCTTCGAACGGCCGCCTGCGCGAGGTCATGCGGGAGCGCCTTGCCGCCTCCGGCGTCGCGGTCGCCTGGCCCCGCCCCGAGTACTGCACCGATAACGCGGCGATGATCGCCTGCGCGGCTTTTTACCACATCAGGGCCGGGCTGATCGACGGCCTCGAGCTCAACAGCTTCGCGCGTGGAAATCTCGTCAACTGGGCCTCATGACGCCGGTTGACCCTGGTCTCTTAATGCAAAAGGCCGATTGCAGATTGGTCCTTCCCCGTCCCGCCGCTCTTCGCTCCGCCGCTACCGGCAACATGTTGAAATAGCTGCAACTATGCGTCGCACCGCGTCTCTCCCCGCCGCGCTTCCGGCGGCATTCATCCTTGGCATATGAATTGCGTAGCAACGAGTTGCCATAACTATGGCTTTCACTCGCGGGGAAGGGTTTATCCAGAGGAACGGAGCTTTCCTCATGATCAGTTCCGGCAGCAAGCAGGGCTACAAGATCCTCGTCGTGGACGACGAGGATCATATCAGGCGCATTCTCAAGTTTCAGCTCGAGAAGCACGGCTACCGCGTCGTGCTCGCCGAGAACGGAGAGGTCGCGCTCGAGCTCGTGCGGCGCGAAGGGCCCGATCTCATTCTCCTCGATCTCATGATGCCGAGGATCGACGGATTCGAGACCTGCCGGCGCATCCGCCGGAATTTCCAGACTTCGCAGATACCGATCATCATACTCACGGCGAAGAGCGAGCTTCCCGACAAGATCAAGGGCCTTCAGGACGGCGCGAACGACTATCTCATCAAGCCGTACTCGAACGAGGAGCTGCTGCTCCGCGTCAGGAACGTTCTCGAGTGGAGCGTCAGGCAGAAAGAGGCGAATCCGCTCACAGGATTGCCGGGGAATCGCGCCATCGAGAAGGAGCTCCAGGCGCGCATCGAGCGCAAGGCGCCGTTCGCGTTTCTTTATCTCGATATCGACAATTTCAAGCCGTACAACGACCACTACGGATACCAGAAGGGGGACGACGCGATCCTCTTTCTGGGCGACATCATCACCGAAGCGGTCAACTCGCTCGGCGGGGGGGACGATTTCGTCGGCCACATCGGCGGCGACGATTTCGTCGTTATCACCACGCCCGAACGAGCCGAGTTCATCGCGCGCCATATCCTCGACGAATTCGACCGGGGCTCGCTCGTTCTCCTTCACGAGGAGGATATCGCGAGGGGATTCATGGAGGTCAAGAACCGCCTCGGCGAGATCAGGCGGATGCCGGTCATGTCCCTCACGGTGGCGCTCGTTCTCGACGAAGAGGGAAAGCTCAAGCATTACGCCCAGGTGAACGACATCGCTTCCGAGCTCAAGCAGTACGGAAAGGGAATGGTCGGAAGCGTCGTCGTGCGGGAGCGCCGGAAGACGAACGAGCCGGCGCAGAAGGTGGAATCCGAGGGCTGATCGCAGGGCCCGGAGGTGCAACGGTGGAACACGCGACGGAGAACAAACAGGACGCGAGACTCGACTGCATCGTCCGGGATGCGCAGGAAGAGCTCGCCGCGCTCAGGCGCGAGCTCGCGAGGTATCGCGGGCTGTTCGATTCCGCGCGGCTCATCGTGGGGCATGAATTCACCAAGCCGCTCACGTCTCTCAGCGGTTATCTCGAGCTCGTCGAGGAGAGGCTCGGCGAGGCCGCGGATGAGAAAGAGCGGGTCTATTTCTCCAGGATGCGCGATTCGATCGGCCGGCTCGAAGAGCTCGTCGAATCTTTCGTCCAGATGCTCCGCGTGGAGCAGGGCGCCGGAGACCTTCATGCGCTCGAGCGGATCGACGTCGCGGGCCTCGTCGAGCGTGTGCGCGAGCGTTTCGACGAGGGCGCCTCGGTCATCGCGACGCACGTCGAAGGTCCCATTCCGCCGGTTCTCATCCGGCGCCGGTGCCTCGAGGTCGTTCTCGAGAATCTCGTTTCGAACGCGATCAAACACGGAGGAGGCCCCATCCGCGTCAGCGCGTCGCTGGCCAGGGAGCGTCGCGGCGAGGCGAAGGACGCGCTTCTCGTCGTGACGGTCGAGGATCACGGCGCGGGCATTCCCGAAGACAAGCTCGAAGAAGTGTTCATGCCGTTTTTCCGCCTCGAGAACGGGGGCGGGAAGACCGGTCTCGGCCTCGGTCTCGCGGTCGTCAAAAGCATCGTCACGATCATGAGCGGCGAAATCCGGCTGCGGAGCAAACCGGGCGAGGGAACCGTGGTCACGGTCGTGATTCCCATATCCAACGATATCAATACGCCGTCCGATACGGTCGGCTGAAGTGAGGTTCGAATGACCCAGCATGGCGGAGCGGAAGAACGGATGCCGTCGATTTTGAGCGTTCAGCAGATTCGGGTCGTCGAAATCGTCTCGATATTCTTCATCGTCTTCGTTGCCCGGGAGATCGCGGGATTCGTTTTCAGAACCGGGTTCGTAATCTCCGTATTTCTCGGCGCGACCTTTCTGAATCTCATCGCCGCGAGCCTTGAAAACGCCGTGATCCGCGGGAAGCGTATCTCCGTCCTCCCGCGCGAGGCCTGGGAATGGGCGACCGTCCTCATCGACAGCGCGACCGCCGTCGCCCTCATCTATCTCACGGGGACGGCGCAGAGCCCGTTCCTCTTTCTCGTCGTGATACCGCTCTTTTTCGCCGGGCGGCTGCTGCCGCCGGTGAAGGCGGGTCTCGCGGTGACCGGGTTTTCGGTCGGCGCGCTCGCGATCCTCGGATACCTCGAGATGCGGGGCGTCGTTCCGTTTTTCAGCTGCTATCCGGGCGAAACGGCGCTCCCGGCCGACGGCCGGTTCCTCGCCGGCACGCTCCTTATCCTGGGCGGCTTCATGAGCTTCATGACTTTTCTGTTCAGCAATTTCTACGAGAATTTCAAAGTCTACGTGCATAAGGCCGAGGACCGGCTCCTCAACTCGCGGAAACGGATTCTCGAGCTCACCAGGCTCTACGACATCAGCCTCGGGATCAATTCGGTCATCAGCCTGGACACGCTCCTCAAGATGGTGTGCAAGGAGATTACGCTGCTCCTCAGGCGGCCGTGGGTCTCGATCGTTCTCATCAACCAGAAGCGCGAGGTCGTCGAGCACGTCGAGCTCGGAAGGAAAGGCGCCGTGAGTCTCGAGCCGGGGACTCCGCTCGCCGACGATCCGCTCATCATCGATATCTGCGCCCACGAGACCGGGCTCATCGTCGACGACCTGCGCGAGCAATGCGCGGGCTCGCTCTCTCCGCTCGTCGCCGGTCGCGCGCTCGGTTCCTTTCTCGCCGTTCCCATCTACTCGGCCAAGGACAATCTCGGCGTGCTCATGGCCGGCGATTTCGCCCGCGAGCCGTTCAACCCGGAAGACGCCAGGCTCATGACGATTCTCTCGGGGCAGGTCGCGATGGCGATCGAGAAGAGCCGCCTCTACGAAGTCATGAACGGGCGCATCGAGCGTCTCGACAAGGAAAACGAGGAGCTCAAGAGCTCGAACAAGCTCAAGATGAGCTACCTTTCGCATCTCTCGCACGAGTTCAAGACTCCGCTCACGTCGATCAAGGCGTACGCCGAATCGCTGACCGACCACATCGACGACGCCGAGTTCCCGGAGAAGGGAGAATTTCTCGGCATCATTTCGGCGGAGACCGAGCGGCTCATCCGCATGGTCAACAAAGTGCTCGACGTGTCGAAGATCGAATTCGGCAACCGGACCCTCAAGCGCACGGCATTCAATCTCGGCGCGCTCCTCGCCGAAGTCGAATCCTCGATACTGCCGTACCTGCGCGACAAGAAGCTCCGTCTCGTCATGAACGTTCCGTCGACGCTCCCGCACGTCGACGGAGACGAGGATCTCGTGAAACAGGTCTTCATCAATCTCGTCTCGAACGCGATCAAATTCTCGCCGGCAGGATCCAGCATCTTCATCGAGGCGGTCGAGGACGCGGTCGCGATCAAGATCACGGTGTCTGACGAAGGGGTCGGCATTCCCCAGGATGATCTCCAGAACATCTTCAAGCAGTTCTACCAGGTTAACCGCGGTTCGGGGGAAGGGGTGGGTCTCGGGCTCGCGATCGTGAAGAACATCGTCGAGCAGCACGGCGGCACGATCGCCGCGACGAGCCGCCTCGGCGAGGGGAGCGCGTTCACGTTCACCCTGCCGAAGGAGCACCACTTCAACGATCTCCTCGGCTACCTTTTCGATTCGATCGACGCGCGCGAGGAGATACAGGAAATGTTCCAGCTCGCCGTGAAGGTCATCGCGGAGATGCTTTCGGCGAAGATCGTCTCGCTCATGCTCCTCGACCAGGAGAAAAAGGAGCTCTTCATCAAGGTGGCCTATGGGCTCGACGAGGCCGTCGTGACCCGCACCCGGGCGCGTCTCGGGGTCGGGATCGCCGGAAAGGTGGCGGAGACCGGAGAACCGCTCCTCATCGAGAACGTCGAAACGTGCGGGCTCAAGGGCGCGCCGAACCATCCGCAGTACGAGACGAAATCGCTCGTGAGCGTTCCGCTCATGATCGGCCCCACCGTGGTCGGGGTGATCAACGCGAACAACAAGACATCGGGCAAGCCGTTCAATCGGGACGATCTCGCCATGATCCTGTCCCTCAGCGCGCGATTCTCCAAGGTGATCGAGCGGATACGGGTCTCCGAGGATTCTCGCGCGTTCATAAAGGAAACGATCCAATCCCTTCGCTGGCTCCTCGCCGCGCAGGAACGCGACGGGCGCGGCGCCGGCCGGAAGATCGTCCAGTGGTCGGTGAGGATCGCCCGGAATCTCCATCTGAGCGAGAAGGAGGTTCAGGTGATCCAGTACGTTTCGAGCGTGCACGACGTCGGAATGACGTGCGTGAGCGACGCGATCCTCAAGAAAACGCTCGATCTCACCCCGCAGGAGATGGAGGAGATCAAGAAGCATCCGCAGCGCGGCGCCGCCATCCTGCGCCCGCTCGAGTTCGTCGAGCTCGTGAGCCAGAGCATCCTCTTTCACCACGAGCGGCTCGATGGCAAGGGATATCCGATGGGGCTCAGGGGGGACCAAATCCCGATCGGCTCGCGCATTCTCGCCGTGGTCGACGCGTACCTGTCGATGGTGAGCGAGCGGCCGTTCCGGGTCCGCATGTCGAACGCGGAGGCGGTCGACGAGCTCGTGCGCCACTCGGGGACGCAGTTCGATTCGCGGGTGGTCGCCGCGTTCGTCGAAGTGCTCATGGACGAGAATCAGATAGAAGTGGAAGCCTTCACGCGGATATCGGACGCGCTCCGGAACGCGAAGAATCACCACCTGGTACCCTAGAGGAGGAACATCGCGGTGATCCGTGCGATCGGCAAACGGCTGCTCGGCGCACACGGCGCGCCTTCGGAAGAGAAGTCCGCGCGCGAGCGCTCCGCCCGCGAGGGGGATCTCGAGCGCATCGTCGCGCGCTCGTCCGCCGTCGGCGCGATGATTCTCGCCGGCGCATCGAGCCGGGATATCTTCGACGCGATGGTCCGCGGCATCGTCGAGGATTCGGGAGCGGATTTCGCCATTCTGCGGATCGCCAAGCCGGGCGGCGACATCTTCGAGATGAAGGCGCGCGCGGGCCTGGGCGACGCCCCCGCGGAGCCCCTTCACTCCCTTTCGGTGAGCAGGACGACCTTTCTCGGTCTCTGCCGCGGGGGCGAGCCGCTGTCCGGCGGATTTGTCGTCGAGGCCCGGAATGCGTGCGCGGAACCGGACGGCCCGGCGCCGCGCCGCGCGGAATCGCCTGACGGGAAGATCCTGCTGGCCGGCGTCGAGGAAAACGGATCGGTCATCGGCTTTTTCACCCTCGGATATTTCGACGGCGTTCCCGGCGAGCCTCTCGAATTCCAGACGAAGCTCTACCGGGACCGCGTGCTTCTCGTTCTGCAGCGCGAACGCGCGCACGAGCAGCTCCGCGACAAAGAGCGCGCTCTCGCGATCTGCAAGGAGGAGCTCGAGAGCGTCAACCAGCTCAAATCCAATTTCCTTTCGGTCGTTTCCCACGAGCTTCGCACGCCGCTCACGTCGGTCAAGGCGTACACCGAAACGCTCCTCGACAACGTGGACACCATCAAGCGCGAGACGCTCCAGGATTTTCTCCGCGTCATGGACGAGGAGGGCGAACGGATCATCAAGCTCGTCGACAACATACTGAATTTCTCCCGCATGGAAACCGGGAACCTCAAGGTCGAGCGGACCACCTGCAACCTCAACCGGATGATCGAAGAGGTCCATCTCGGACTGCAGGCGAAGCTCGTCGCCGCGAAAATCAATACGGAGCTCCGGCTGCCGCGCACCCCGTGCCGCATCGACGCGGACCGGGAGCTCATCAGGCAGCTGTTCCAGAATCTCATGGCGAACGCGATCAAATTCACTCCGCCGGGCGGCACGATGACGGTCACCCTCGAGCAGGAGGCGTCCGCGGCGCGCATCGTCGTGCAGGATACCGGCAAAGGAATTCCCGAGGACAAGATCGAGAAGATATTCGAGCGCTTTTACCAGATCGACACGAGCGACACCCGCGAGCACGGAGGCTCCGGCCTCGGGCTCGCGATCTGCAAGAACATCGTCGACTGGCACGAGGGGAAGATCTGGGTCGAGAACGTAAAGGATTCGGGCGCAAAGTTCGTCGTGCTCCTGCCGATGAAGGATATCATCGTCCGGCAGGCGGCGTCGGCGGGATTCATCGGATCGCGGCGGTTCGAGCGCGAACGGTATCTCACGCTCCTCGTCGAGATGCTCTCCGAGTTCCTGCAGGCGCGCAAGGCGTCGATCATGCTCGTCGAAAAGGACCAGCAGATACTCAGGATCGTCGCGGCGAAGGGCCTCGACAGCGAGTTCGTTCAGAACACGCGGCTCGAGGTCGGGGATCGCATCGCGGGAAAGGTCGCCCTGACGGGCGAGCCGCTCCACGTTTTCGACATCGAAAGCGACGGCGAGTACGGACGCGCGAACAACACCCTCTTCTACGGAACGCGCTCGTTCATATCGGCTCCGCTCAGAGACGAGGGCGAAATCGTCGGCGTCATCAACGTGAGCGATCACGTCGAGGGGCGCGAATTCACGCACGCCGACCGGGAGCTCCTCGAAGCGCTCAGCACGATCATCGTCGGCATGCTCAAGAAGCTGGACGCCTACGAACTGGTCTCGATGAATTTCGAGAAGCTCAAAGAAGCGATGCGCGCGAGCCTCGAGATGCGGGAGGCGTGGGGAAGCAGAAATCTCGTCAATCTCACGCTTATCGCGCTCACGATCGGGAAGAAGCTCGCGCTCGACGAACGGTCGCTCACCGCGCTCCGTCTCGGCATGAATCTCTACGATCTCGGACTCATGCGCATCCCCCGCAACATCCGCATCAAGAAGGAGGATCTCACGCCGAAGGAGCGTGAGGTGCTCCGCGGACATCCGAATATCGGTTTCGCGCTCACCTCTCCCATGAATCTCGAGGACAGGGTGATGAAGATGATCCGGAGCCATCACGAACAGTACGATGGAACCGGGTACCCCGAAGGCCTTTCCGGCATCGAGATACCGGTCGAAGCCCGTATCGTGAGCGTCGTCGACGCGTTCCGCGCGCTGATGAGCGAGGGACCGTACCGGAGAACGTTCTCGCTCGGCGAGGCGCGCGCGGAGATAGAGAAGGGCGCGCTCACGCGCTTCGATCCGGAGATCGTCAAGGCGTTCGGCGAGGCGCTCGACGACCTCGGGGCGCGGGACGACAAGCACGAGCTCGTGCTCGAGGCGGTCGAACAGGAGCTGCGGCAGGGACGAGTCGAGCGGGACAAAAGATTGAAAATAATGCAGCAGGAACCCGTGAAGGAGGAAATTCGATGAAGAAGGGAAAAGTGCTGGTCGTCGACGACGAGGTGAACATCACGCAGATCCTCGAGTTTTCGATCGGCGCAGAAGGTTTCGACGTCATTACGGCGCAGAACGGCGAGGAGGCGGTCGAAAAGGCGCGGCGGGAACAGCCCGATCTCATCATACTCGACGTCATGATGCCGAAGATCGACGGCTACGAGGCGTGCCGCATCCTCAAGGCGAATCCGCTCACGAAGAATATCCCCGTCGTGCTTCTTACGGCGAAGGGGCGGGACATCGACAAGAGGCTCGGCATGGAAGTGGGCGCGACGGACTACATCGTGAAGCCGTTCAGCCCCCACAGGCTCATCGAGAGGATCAATCAGCTTCTCTCCTGCCACAAGAAGTAGCGGTTTTAGTTGCGGGGAGGGGATGGCTTCCGTATTGTGGGCCGTATGGGCACCTCGCAGAAGCCGTCCTCCCTCTTCGACGTCGCCGTTCCGTTTCCCGTCGACAAACTGTTCACGTACGCGGTGCCGGAAGCGCTTCGGGGCCGGGTGAAACCGGGCTCGCGCGTGCTCGTGCCGTTCGGGCACCGGCGCGTCACCGGCTACGCGATCGAGGAGCGGTGCCGGACGCCGGGCGCGGTCAAGATCAGGGAGATCGCCTCTCTCGTCGACGAAGAGCCCCTCCTCACCGAAGAGCTTCTCGATCTCGCCCGGTGGATGTCCTCGTACTACCTCCATCCGCTCGGCGAGGTGCTCAGGGCGGTCCTCCCGTCGACGATCAAGGGGAAAGGCCGGCCCGCGGGGGAGGACGAGACGAAGGGGAAGTTTCCTGCGGAGATCGAATATCCCGCGCTCACCCCCGATCAAGCGGCGGCGTTCGAGCCGATCCGCGCGGCGCTCGACTCCGGCGCCTCGGCGCGTTTCCTGCTCCACGGCGTCACGGGGAGCGGGAAGACCGAGGTGTATCTCCGCTGCATCGAGGAGGCGCTCGACAGGGGGAAAAGCGCTCTCGTTCTCGTTCCGGAAATCGCCCTCATCCCGCAGACCACGTCCCGCTTCAGGAGGAGATTCGGGGAATCGGTCGCCGTGCTCCACAGCCGGCTCACGGGCGCGCAGCGCGCCGTGCTCTGGCGCGGCGCCCGGAGCGGCGAGATCCGCATCGTGATCGGAGCGCGGTCCGCGGTTTTCGTGCCGCTCACGCGACTCGGGATCATCGTCGTGGACGAGGAGCAGGATTCCTCGTTCAAGCAGGAGGACAAGCCGCGTTACGGCGCCGTGCAGGCGGCCGGATTCAGGGCGCGGCGCGAGGGCGCGGTGCTTCTTCTCGGCTCGGCGACCCCGTCGCTCGAGGCGTACGACGCCGCCCGACGCGGCGAGACCGGCTATCTCGTCCTGCGGTCGAGGCCTCTCGGGCTCGAGATGCCGCGTGTCGATATCGTCGACATGCGGGGGCGCTACGAGATATTCTCCGAGGAACTCCTCCGTTCGCTCGAGGAATGCGTCGCGCGGCGCGAGCAGGCGGTCGTTCTCCTCAACAGGCGCGGGCACGCCAACTTCGTTCAGTGCCGAAGCTGCGGCTGGATCGAGCGGTGCCCCAACTGCTCCATTTCGCTCACGTTTCACGGCCGCGGCCAGCGGCTCCTCTGCCATTACTGCGGCTACCATAGCAACGTTCCCGACGCCTGCCCCCGCTGCGGGAAATACAAGATCGTTCATCGCGGGACCGGCACGGAACGCGTCGAGATGGAGCTCGCGAATCTGCTCCCGGGAGTGAAGGTCGCCCGGATGGATCTCGATACGACCGCGGGGCGCGCCGGCCACCTCGCCGTGCTCGAGCGGT
>JBFYZM010000009.1:0-5001 GCA_041309505.1 Candidatus Krumholzibacteriota bacterium | reverse complement strand
CTCGGATCGTAGCGTTTCATGAACGCCTCTCCCGCCAGATTCCGGAGGATCGCCCCTTCCCCGCGCAACGACTCGGAGACGAGAAACGACTTCGCCTCCGGATGATAGAGGCAGGTGGGGTGAAACTGCACGAACTCCAGATTCGCGATCCCCGCTCCCGCCCGGTACGCCATCGCGATTCCGTCCCCCGTCGCCACGTCGGGATTCGACGTATAGAGGTAGATCTTCCCCGCGCCTCCCGTCGCGAGCACGGTATGCCGCGCGCGGATCGCGATAATGCGATTCGAGAGCCGGTCGAGCGCGTAGCAGCCGAGAACCCGGCGCCCGGCATCGACGATGAGATCGATCGCGAGACATTCCTCCCTGGTTGTGATGCGTTCGTTGGCGCCTGTCGCATCCAGCAGCACCGTTTCGAGTTCGCGCCCGATGACGTCGCGGCAATGCACGATCCGCGGCGCCGAATGCCCCCCTTCGCGCGTAAGCGCAAGCGAATCGCCGCTCTCGGTCTTGCTGAAGCGCACGCCGAGATCGACGAGATCCCTGATCCGGTCCGGCCCCTCCCTCACCATGATCTCCACCGCTTCGCGCTTGCAGAGACCCTGCCCCGCTTCGAGCGTATCGGCCACGTGCTGCTTGAACGAGTCCTCCTTGAGCGTCACAGAGGCGATTCCGCCCTGCGCGTAGTAGGTGTTGCTTTCGGCGATTTTCTTCTTCGTCACGATGAGAACGTCGGCGAAACGCGACGCCTTGAGGGCGCAGAACAGTCCGGCCGCTCCGCTTCCGAGCACGAGAATATCGGTTTGTACAATCTCCACGCAAACCTCCCCGCAGTCGGTTAATCATAGGGAACGAAGGATTCCGCCGCAACAGAAAGAAGTGCATTATGCGAGTAAGGGGGAAGACGCGGCATTCCGCCGGGAATCGAGCCATGTTATCATGTTATATAATAACGCCTTCCACGAATTGTCATATCTCCCGGCTTGGCACAATCATTGCGAAGAGATCCCTGTGACAATCCATTACGCCGGTCATTCCGTAGGAGGTTACCCGATGTTTGGCAAGAGTAAAGTCGTCATGCTCGCGTTCGCGCTTCTGCTCGTCGCCGTCATCCTGAGCTGCTCCGAGGATAGCAACTACGATCAGCGCACCGTCGTCTACGTCGGCGGCCTCAACGAGGACAGCCCGTATCTGTGCGACGTTCTCAGCCAGGGGGACTCGCTCTACGAGGACGACCAGGTCACATTCAAGATAACCGATGACTTCATCACCGAGGACCGGGTCGAAGTCGTATTCTACAACAAGCCCTACAGCACGGTTATCGAACCCGGCACCGGATCGCTCGGAGACTTCCTCGTGACGGGATACGACGTCGAGTTCATTCCGCTCGGCGGAGCCGAAACACCCGTGGCGTCGTTCAGCGGGAGCACGAGCATTCTCGTCCCCGAGAGCGAATCGGTCGCGGGCAACATCCTTCTCGTCCCGTTCTCGGCGAAGAACCTCGATCCGCTCGATTCGATGAAGTACTCGCCCCTCGAGATCATGGCGCGCGCGCACTTCACCTTCCACGGACACTATCTGCAGACGGACACGCAGGTCGAGTTCGAGGCGAATCTGACGGTGAACTTCGCCGACCCGCTCACGACGACGAACAGCAAGCAGACACCCTAAGGGTAACCGGCCGATATCAGCATAGAAGAAGGGGAGCCTCGATCAACGAGGCTCCCCTTCTCGTTTTCCCGCCCCGCCCCGGATTGACAGGAGCCATCCGCATCGACTATCCTTCGAGCCTTGAATCGATTTCACGACACTTGCAAGGGGGAAGAACCATGCTTGAAAAGACGCTCTGCGCGTGCGCGGTTCTGATAGCTCTCGCGATTTCTCCGAGCGCTCCTGCGGCGTTCGAGACGGACGTCGTGAAAACGTCCGGCGGGGATCTCGCGATCACCTTCATCGGCCACGGGACGCTCATGTTCTCGTTCCGCGGGAAAACGATCCATGTCGATCCCTGGAGCCGGCTCGCCGATTACGCGAAGCTCCCGAAAGCCGATATCGTTCTTCTCACGCACCATCACTCCGATCACCTCGATCCGGCCGCCCTCAAGCTCGTCTCGGGCGAACATACCGAGCTCATCCTCACGCGGGAATGCCGCAGCCAGGGGCTCGAAGGAACCGTCATGAAAAACGGCGATACGACGGAGGTTTCGGGAATCGGAATCGAGGCCGTACCCGCGTACAACGTCGCCGGCACGCGTTCCGACGGGAAGCCGTTTCATCCCGCGGGATCGGGGAACGGCTATATCCTGACGTTCGGCGGCACGCGCGTCTACGTCGCGGGCGACACCGAAAACATACCCGAGATGAAGCGGCTGCGGCGGATCGACGTCGCGTTCCTGCCCATGAATCTTCCCTATACGATGACCCCCGAGATGGTCGCGGACGCGGCCCGGGCCTTCAGGCCGAAGATCCTCTACCCGTATCACTTCGGGGAAACCGACGCGTCGCGGCTCGTGGAGCTCCTCAAGGGGACTCCCGCCATCGAGGTCCGCATCAGGAAGATGCGTTAGAGAGAAGATCGAGCAGATCGTTCAACCGGCCGATCCTCATATCGATGCGCAGCGCGAGAACGGCGGTTCCGGCCGGGAAGAGATCGATCGCCTTCGCCCGGTCTTTCTCCGTCGTGACGAAAACCGCGTCGGAGCCGCCTTCATCCAACATCAGTCGAACGTCTTCGGGGACATATCGATGATGATCGACGAATCGGTAGGCTATCCGCGGTTTCGCGCCGAGCGCACCAATCGTCGCCTCGAACGATCCGGGACGGGCGATTCCCGAGAAGAGCACGCACTCCCTGCCGGCGAGGAATTCGAGGGGAATCCTTTCTCCGCTCCGGTCGACGAGCGCGGAGGGCTCGTGATCCGCGAAAAACACGGGCTTTCCCTCCGCATACCTCTGCGCCGCCTCCGGAACACGTTCCTCGCGAGCTCGGGTAAAAACGATGATATCGGCCCGGAGCGCCCCCCGGGGGCGCTCCCGCAGCGTTCCGAGCGGCAGCAGTTTTCCGCCGCCGAAGGGCTTTTCAGCGTCGAGCAGCAGAATATCGACGTCCTTCCCCACCGAGAAATTCTGGAACGCGTCGTCGAGGAGGATGTGGCTGGGGGAAAAGAGCCGCCGCGCGAGCTCGATTCCCCTTCCGCGCCGGGGATCGATAATGACGGGAAGCCCGCGGTCCCGGTAAATGAGAATCTCGTCGCCGAGCGCCTCCGCTTCGCGCGCGAGCGAGCCCCGACCGTCCCCGGCCGGACCGAGCACATCCTCGACGGTTACGAATCCGGCGCCTCGCCCGGAGAGCTTCTCGCGACCGTCCGAAACGACACACGGCGCGCGCCTCTGCGCCATTCCCCGGTACCCCCTCGTGACCACGACGGGAAGCCCGCCCCTTTCCGCGATTCCCCGCGCAACGGCGATCGCGAACGGAGTCTTCCCTCCTCCTCCCGCTTCGATATTTCCTATGGATACGATCGTCGGGCGCGACCGCCCGGCTTCCGGGAGCGATCCGCCTTCCCGCGAGGCTCTCATCCCGCCGCGCGCCGCGACGCAGAGTCCGTATAAGCCCGCGAGAAGCAGCCGCACCGGGTAGAGAACGGCCCAGACGCCCCGGCCCGTGATCATCCGGTAGCCCGAACCGTATCGCTCAACGATCCTCATGCGGCCACACGTCCGTTCCTTCGTACCCGAGACTCCTGTCGAGCTCCGTCGTCAGCTCCCCGAGGGTCCGTTCCAGACGAAGCCGGAACACTTCGCGCATCTCGCGATCCGAGTCCGAAGGCACGACGAAGGGCTCGCCGTAGGCGACGACGACCTTCGCAAACGGGCCCGGAATCTGGAAGCGGTCCCACGAGGAAAAGATCCGGCGAGGCCTCGCCGAATTCGAAACGGGAATAACCGCCTCGCCCGTCATCCGGCTGAGCTCCGTGGCTCCCTGCTGGACGCATCCGCGCGGTCCCCGCGACCCGTCGACCGCGAGCCCGGCGTCGCGCCCGCCGCGCAGGGCGGCAGCGAGCTCCCTGAACCCCGCCGCACCCCGCCGGGATGACGAACCCTTGAGATGCTCCCATCCGAACCAGGCGGCCGCCCTTCCAATGAGGTCTCCGTCAGGATGCTCGGAGGCAAGAACGGAAATTTTCCATTTCCGGTGCCCATAGACGATGACGAGAAGGCGCCCGTGCAAAAAAGAGACGACCCCCTGCTTCGAGAGGGCTCGCGCCTTTTCGAGATTCTCGGTATTCCGCCATTCGATCCGCCAGGTCATCCCGAGGAAACGGATGGCGAGCGAGCCGATAAAGCTCGCAACTGCAGGATTCACGTGAATTCTCATACGTTTACCGCCGCGGGAAACGCCGCAGCCCCGCTATCATCCGCCGGACGAACCGGCGATCGACGCCGCGCTTTCCCCTTCCGCCATTCTCAGAACCATCTCCGCGATCCTCTTGATTCCCCCCTGACTCCCGAGGGTGCCCCTGAGGGACAGAAGATCCGCGGACATGGCCCGGTATCTTCCGGGATCCCCGAGTATCGATCCCGCCTCTTCCGCGATGCGAGCCGGCGTTCCCGCGCCTTGGATGAGCTCGGGAAGCATCGGGCGCCGGGCGAGGACGTTGGGCATCGCGATCCAGGGAATTTTCACGAGAGATCTTCCGATCGCGTACGAAACGGGAGAAGTCCGGTACGATACGACCGTCGGCGTCCCCGACAGGGCGCATTGCAGCGTCACGGTTCCCGACGCCGCGATCGCGAGCGAAGCTTTTTCGAGCTCCCCGATCCCGTCCCTCGTCGCGCGAAAACAGCCGCGCATATCGTCCGGAACGGGCGCCGAGCGATCCCCGATCAGGGGAGCGAGACCGACGACGAACTCGGCATTCCCGAACCGCTCCTTGATCAGGCGCGCCGCATCGCGGAACACGGGAAACATCCGTTCGAACACCTGGCGCCTGCCTCCGGGAC
>JBFYZM010000008.1:0-2807 GCA_041309505.1 Candidatus Krumholzibacteriota bacterium | reverse complement strand
TCTCGAGCAGGTTGACGAGAACCTGCCCGAATCGGGCGGGGTCGCCCTGCACGATTCGGGGGATGTCCTCGCCGATGTCGGACGCAAGCTCGATATGCTTCGAAGTGATTTCGGGGCGAACGAGCTCGCAGATTTCGCGGATGACGAGGGCCGGATCGAAGGGCACATTCTCGATCTCCATCCGGCTCGCCTCGATCTTCGAAAAGTCGAGTATTTCATCGATCAGCGCGACGAGCGTCTCGCCGCTCGATTTGATTATCTCCGCGAATTCGCGCTGTTCCTTCGATGGATTCGTGTCGAACAGCATCTCGGCGAATCCGATGATCGCGTTCATGGGCGTCCTGAATTCATGGCTCATATTGGCCACGAACTCGCTCTTCATCCGCGCGGCGAGCTCCGCCGTCTCTTTCGCTTTCCGCAGGACGCGCTCCGTTTCCTTGTGCGCGGATATATCCCTTAGAATGAGCTGGTAGCACACGCGGCCGCCGTATTCGAAGGACGCGGCGAAGGCGCTCACCGATATCACCGCGCCGTCCCCGGCGGCTATTTCGCATTCGGTCGTCTCCACGCCCTCGAGGATGCGCCGGACGCTCTCTTCCGACGCGAGGGACTCGTGCCGCCCGAACAGAATCCGCTCCGCATCCATCGAGAGGAGCTCGCCGCGCGGGCAGCCGGTCAGGCGCTCCGCCATTCTGTTGCAATCGATGATGCGCAGCGTGTCCGATCGGACGATGAAGATCGCGTCGGTGTTGGCTTCGAACAGGCCTCGATATTTTTCTTCGCCCTGCCGCAATTCCTCGTACGCGCGCTTGAGCTCGATGAGCTTCCCGAGCTCCGCGGCGACGGCGTTGATGAGATCTCTTTCTTCCTTCAGGAACGGGCCCTCGTCCCCGGCGGGCCTTTCTTCCAGGTAGCAGACCTCGAGCCCGCCGATGAGGGAACCGTGCGCGAAGATGCCGCTCGATTGTTTCCAAAGGGTTTCGCTGAAGCCGGGCGACTTGAACTCCTCATGCTCGAGCACGATACGGGCGCGGGCGATCTCCATATACTGCCAGCCCGAGGGGATGATTTCCGCGGCGGCCTGGAGCATGTCGCTCTGCGAGCTGTCGTGCATGTCGGCGAGCTTGGAGAGCTTGATCAGGCAGTTCAGTTCCTTGATGCGTTCGGGCAGGTCCGCCGCTCTCCGGCCTTCCGCTTCCTCGACTCGCGAGGATTGGACGGCGACCGCGAGCGCCCGGGAGGCGTTCTCGGTCGATGTCCGCGTCTCGATCCGCGGCGGCATGATTTTGTCGGTCAGTTTCAAGTTCATACGAATAGAGAGAGTCCGCAATCGGCGTGCCGTGGAAATAGAGGCGAAAGAGCCCGTTTCAGCCCGGGGACTTTCGTCTTGCGCTTCACGGACTCTTGGTGGAGATGCATACGCCGTTGGGCCTCCTGCCGGTCCGGGAGAGCGGCGTCCGCCGGGAAGCGGAACTCGTTTTCCATGAAGCGATTGAAACGCATTCGTTCGGGGCGCTGCGCGGCAGCCGTGCCGGTTCGATGGTCCCATTCGCGCGGCGGGCGGGCTCGTCGACGTCAGCCCCGCGAGAAAACGCCGCCCGATGCATTTTGCATGGTGATAAAACGACGCGACGCGTCCGACCAGAAGATGAGCTTGCGGAGAAGCTAGGCGAGCAGCGTCGCGACGAGTCCGGAGAGCACGATCGCGTCGAAGGTGCCGGCCCCGCCGATGCTCGCGATTCCGGCGCCGCCATGCAGCGCCCGGCGCAGATTGAGAAGGTCGGCGCCGATGAGCGGGCCGAGAACGCCCGCCGTGAACGCGACCGGCGCCGCGAAATCCCGCACGAAGAGATAGCCGCATGCGGCCGCCGCGAGCGCGGGGGCGAGCGCGGGCAGGACGATCCCGACGCTCGGCACGGGGCGCGCGAGCCGGAAGCAGATTGCGACGTTGATCGCCGCGGCCGCGGCGGTCAGGGCGAGAGCGGTCGATCCGTGCCCGGCGATCCGCGTTACCTCGTAGGCGACGATCGCGCACGGGATGAGGCAGCCGCCGACGTTGACCGCGATCACCGTCGAGGTGGGCTGTCGGAACCAATGGGGAAAGATGCGCCCGGCGCCGTAGAGTCCGAGAGGCGCCGTATCGACCGACATGACCCGGGGGACTCTCTTGAGGGGCACGTTGAAGAGCCCCCCGACGAACATCGCGATCACGATCGCGAGCGAGAGGCCCTGGCTCAGGCCGAGCTTGGCGAAGGCCGCCGCCATCGCGTCGGCGAGAAAGATCGGAACGAATATCGCGAGCCCGACGAGCAGGATCAACGGCAGGCATCCGAAAGGAACGATCCGCACCACGTTCAACGCTCCCCGACGAAAGATTCGACGGGGCGCAGGGTAACGCGTGTCGCGAATTCTGTCAAAGCTTGATTCGATTCGCCCGGATCAGCTCGCGAGCTGTTCCGCTCGCATGCGCTTCTGGAACGTTCCGGCGGGCGCATAGTGGCAGAGACGTTCGAGGATGAGATCGAAGAGGGGCGTTCCCCGGTTGAGCCACCGGAAGCTCATCTCTTCCAGGTAGCTGGGGAGCTTGTCGAGCGGAATGCCGTGGTACTTGACGAACCGTTCCTTCGCGAACGGCCAGAAACCCTTCGCATTGCAGTATACCCTGAGCTTCGGGAAGCTTCCGCCGTGATCGACGACGTCGATTCTCCGATCCCGGCAGACGAGATGGTTGTATTCCGGAGATCTCTCCGTCAGTATGAGGCAATCGCCGCCCACGCCGAGACGATAGAGTATCGCGCCTTCGTCGA
>JBFYZM010000007.1:0-7394 GCA_041309505.1 Candidatus Krumholzibacteriota bacterium | reverse complement strand
GCAGCATCTCCAGCGATATGCCGGCACCGTCATCGCCGTCACGCACGACCGGTATTTTCTCGACAACGTCGCCGGGTGGATTCTCGAGCTCGATCGCGGCGAGGGCATTCCGTGGAAGGGCAACTACTCCTCCTGGCTGGAGCAGAAGAAGGGGAGGCTCACGCTCGAGGAGAAAGCCGAATCGCATCGCCAGAAGACGCTCCAGCGGGAGCTCGAGTGGATCCGGATGGCGCCCCGCGCGCGGCAGACCAAATCCAAGGCGCGCATCCAGTCGTACGAAAGCCTCCTCTCGCAGGAGAGCGTGCGTCAAGCGCAGGATCTCGAGATATTCATTCCGCCGGGCCCGCGTCTCGGCGGCGTCGTGATTCAGGCCGAGAAGGTCGTGAAGGCCTTTGGAGACAATATTCTCATGGATAGGATGACCTTCTCGCTCCCGCCCGGCGGCATCGTGGGCATAATCGGCCCGAACGGCGCGGGAAAGACGACGCTCTTCCGCATGATCACGGGGGAGGAGAAACCCGATACGGGAACCATACGCGTCGGCGATTCGGTGACGCTCGCCTACGCCGATCAGGATCGGACTCTCGATCCGGAGAAGACGGTATGGGAGACGATCTCGGACGGGAAGGATCTGATTCCGCTCGGCGACCGCGAGATCAACTCGCGCGCTTACGTCGCCCGGTTCAACTTTTCGGGGACCGATCAGCAGAAGAAGCTCTCCCAGCTCTCGGGAGGGGAGCGGAATCGCGTGCACCTCGCCCGCACGCTGAAGCGCGGCGCGAACGTCATCCTGCTCGACGAGCCCACGAACGATCTCGACGTGAACACGATGCGCGCGCTCGAGGACGCGCTCGAGAGCTTCGGCGGGTGCGCCGTGGTGATCAGCCACGACCGCTGGTTCCTCGACCGCATCGCCACGCACATCCTCGCGTTCGAGAGCGACAGCTCGGTCTTCTGGTTCGAGGGAAACTACTCGGACTACGAGCAGGATCGCCACCGCCGCCTCGGCTCGGCAGCCGATCAGCCCCACCGGATCAGGTACCGGCATCTGACGAGGGAGTAACCTCGTCGAGCGGCTCGTGCCGGAGCACAAAGAAAAACCCGGCTGCTCAGTCTTCTCCTGACTCAACAGCCGGGTTTCCAATAATTCGATCTACTCAAAAGAGGCCGGGACTATCGCAGCAGGATCATTTTCCTCGTGAGCACCGTGCTTCCCACTCTCATATGGCAGAAGTAGGTCCCTGAAGCGAGCTTCGTTCCGCGATCGTCCATTCCCTGCCATTCGACGGTATGCGAGCCGGCCTGCAAATGCTCCTGCGCGAGAAGGGCGATACGCCGGCCGGAAACGTCGAATACCTCTAGCTTCACCTCCGCCGGGTTCGGCAGATAGAACCTGATCGACGTCGCAGGATTGAACGGATTCGGATAGTTCTGATACAGAGTGAGCGGGAGAGCCGGCATCGAGATGGCATTCGTTTCGAAGAGTGTGTGAGCCGTGCCGGACGAGGAATACGCAACGCGGTATCTGTAGGTCTTGCCGGGCTCGACCCCGCCGTCGGAGAAACAGAATACGGCTCCCGAGAATTCGATCGATGCGTCGGGGATCGCCTCGAAGGGCGCGCCGTCGATCGAGCGGCTCACCGTGAATGGATCGCAATCGGAATTCTCCGTGATGCTCCACCGCACTTCGATGACGTTCGAGCGCCGCTCGGCCGAGAACGATTTCAAGAGCGTGGCAACCGGGTAATAGCACGCGGGTGCGTAGGCGCCCATGAGCACGCCGCAGCCGTTGTTCGCCGGAGCGGCAAGCGATTCGTGGGCGATGCCGAAATCGCTCGCGGCCGCGTCGCAGAAGAGAGGATTGCACACGATCTCGGTCGGGTTATATGTCGTGTGGCCCCCGATATCGGCGACCGCGTTCTCCCAGAACATGTTGCAGGTGTGGGCGTGGTAGGAGTAGATATCGTAGAGGCCGATCGTCGCCCGCTCCCCCGCGATGATGTTGCGTTCGACGACGACGGCGGGACTCCTTTGAATCATCACGGTGCCGGCGTATTCGCCGGGCGAGGTGTTGCCGTAGAAGGTGCAGTTGCGCACGGCGCCCGCCGATCTATAGTAGTACACGGCCCCCGCGACGTCCCCGGTTGCGTTGTCATTGAAGAGACACTCGGAGACGTTCATGGTGGCCAAATGCGCGCCGAGACCGCCGCTCACGACGTCGGTCGAGTTGTCGTGGAATACGCACCGCGCGACGTCGAGGGTACCCGGATCGATGATCTGGCCCGCGCCGCCGTTGTGGGCCGAGTGATTTCTCCTGAAGACGCAGTCCTCGACGGTGAGGCGGCTGCCGGGGTGGCGGACGAAGAACGCCGCGCCGTCGTACGTCGAAACGTTGTCCTCGAAGATGCAGTCGCGGACCGCCACGGCGCAGCTGTGGTGCACTCTCAACGCGGCGCCGTTGCCGCCGTAGCCGCGCCGGTAGGTGAAGCCCGCGACCGAGCTCCCCGCGGATCTCCCCCCGAATACGGTGATCTGGTGCGCGTTTTCCCCGTCGAGGATCGTGGCCGCGGCTCCCGAAGAGCCGATGAACGCGATGCGCTTCGTGACGTCGAGGAGCTCCGCGTAGGTTCCCGGGCCGACGTCGATCGTGTCGCAGCCGCCTGCCGCGGCGACGGCATCGGCGATCGTCATGAAATCTCCGGATCCATCCTTTCGCACGAACCATCGATGAGGATCGCAGGGCTCGCCATAATTGCACGCGGGTGCGTAGGCGCCCACGAGCACGCCGCAGCCGTTGTTCGCCGGAGCGGCGGGCGATTCGTGGGCGATGCTGAAATCGCTCGCGGCCGCGTCGCAGAAGAGAGGATCGTTCACGATCTCGCTCGGGTCGTACGTCGTGTTGCCCCCGATGTCGGCGACCGCGTTCGCCCAGAACACGTTGCAGGTGTGGGTGTGGTCGGAGTAGATATCGTAGAGACCGATCGTCGCCCGCTCCCCCGCGATGATGTTGCGCTCGACGACGACGCTGCCGGGGCTCTCTTGAATCATCACGGTGCCGGCGTATTCGCCGGGCGATGTGTTGCCGTAGAAGGTGCAGTTGCGCACGGCGCCCGCCGAGTTGTAGTAGTAGACGGCTCCGGCGACGTCCCCGGTTGCGTTGTCGTGGAAGAGACACTCGGAGACGTTCATGGTGGCGAAATGCGCGCCGAGACCGCCGCTCACGACGTCGGTCGAGTTGTCGTGGAATACGCACCGCGCGACGTCGAGGGTGCCCGCTTCGATGATCTGACCCGCGCCGCCGTTGTGGGCCGAGTGATTTCTCCTGAAGACGCAGTCCTCGACGGTGAGGTGGCTGCCGGAGTGGCGGACGAAGAACGCCGCGCCGTCATACGTCGCGACGTTGTCCTCGAAGATGCAATCGCGGACCGCCACGGCGCAGCCGTCCTGCACGCGCAGCGCGCCGCCGTTGTAGCCGTAGCCGCGCCGGTAGGTAAAGCCCGCGACCGAGCTCCCCGTGGATCCCGCACGGAAAGTGTTGATCAGGCGCGCGTCTTCCCCGTCGAGGATCGTGGCCGCGGCTCCCGAAGAGCCGATGAACGCGATGCGCTTCGTGACGTCGAGGAGCTCCGCGTAGGTTCCCGGGCCGACGTCGATCGTATCGCCGTTCGAGGATACGCCGTAGGCGGCCAGTATCGTCAGGTAGCCTCCGGATCCGTCCTGGCGCACCGTCCGGACGGTCGCCGAGGCGAGCGCGGGCGTCAGCAGGACGATCGTTGCGGCGGCGAGCAGCCGCTGGAAGAGTATTCTCCCGTTCATGCGGATTCCTCCCCTGTTTGATGCTCTCATTGCTTTGTTGAATTATGATTACAACCGCTATTCTCACATAAGTATAGAGCCGATCTCCGGCTTCTGTCAAGCACAATGGATTGAGATTCCGGTCCGATCAAGCGGCGGGACCGGAGGGGGTCCCCGTCGTGCGCTCCGCGATCACAAGAACGGCGGTCGCCAGCACGGGGAAGGGCGTCGCATCGGGCCTGAAGACGGTCCGGCGCAGCAGCCGCTTGAGCGGCTGCCACTTCACGACATCCATGGGAGCGGTGATGTATACGGAGCGGCGGATCGTGAAACCGGCGGCAGCGATCTTCCGTTCGATCTCGCCCCTTTCGTATATCCGGGCTCGGGCCCACCGGTCATGCAGGCGCTTCGGAAGCCAGCTGAAGAAGGGGATGCGGTTCCACGGAAGCAGCGGCAGATTGGCTCCGTGCGTTTCAAAGATCCACCAGCGGTTCGGCACCGAGAGCGCGAGAATGCCCCCCGGGCGAACTACCCGCGCGATTTCGGCGAGCGCCCGGCTCTCATGCTCGACGTGCTCGAGGACCTCGAAGGAGATCGTGCAGTCGATCGCGCCGCTCCGGAAAGGGAGGTTGTCGCCGTCGTAGCGAACGGAAAGCACGCGTCCGCCGAGCCCGCGCCGGGCGGTCTCGCGGGCCATCGCGGCGAGATGGGGCATGCCTACATCGACGCCGACAATGAGCGGAAAGTCCGCTTCGAAGAGAAAAGTCTGCGCGCCGTTTCCGCACCCGAAATCGAGAAGGACGCTCCCCTTCGGCGGCGCGAGCCGTCGAACGAGCCGGTGGCGCCGGACAATGATGAAGTCGTCGCCGGCGGCCGGCTTGCCGGCGGCGAGATTGGATAGGACGGCGTCAGATTCCGATGTATTCATGTGTTTCTCGTGTCTTCGGCGAAGACGTTGCGAATATAGCACCTGGGATAGGCCTCATCTACTGATTTGTTGAAACGGCGACGGCTCGGTATTCCCTCGAGACGACGCGATCCCCAGCCGGCGTAGCCGTTCGATCTTTCTTGCGACGGGTATTCCCATCGATGCCGGCAAGGTTTCAAAATCAGGTACCGGCATCTGACGAGGGAATAGGGACGACGTTATCCGGAGGCTTGCTCAGCAGGCTTGCGATTATAATAGCCGCCAGCGACAGTATGAACCCGGGGACTATTTCATACAGGTCGAACACGCCTCCCGTGAGCAGTTTGCCCCAGATAAAAACAGTTATGCCTCCCGTGAGAATTCCGGCAAACGCCCCGGCCTTGGTCATTCTCTTCCAGAACAGGGACATGATAATCGTCGGGCCGAATGCCGCGCCGAATCCTGCCCAGGCAAATGCCACAAGGTCGAGAACCTTGTTGTGAGGATTCATTGCAAGCGCGAAAGCGACGATTGCTATCACGATGACCGTCAGCCTTCCCACCCAAACGAGCTCTTTCTGGGAAGCCCGTTTTCGAATGAAAGGCTTGTAGAAATCCTCCGCCAACGCGGAGGACGAGACGAGAAGCTGCGAATCCGCGGTGCTCATGATCGCGGCGAGAATCGCCGCGAGACAGATTCCCGCCGGCACGGGGTGAAGGAGCGATTGCACCAGCAGAATGAAGACCTTCTCGGTGTCCGCGCCGGCAAGAGGCGTTTTGAGCGCGCCGACCCCCGCGAAACCGACAAGGAGCGCTCCCGTCATGCCGAGAAAAACCCACCACATGGCGATCATCCGCGCCCGCGGGATATCGTCGGGCGAGCGTATCGCCATGAAACGGACGAGGATATGCGGCTGGCCGAAGTAGCCCAATCCCCAGGCCATGAGCGAAATAATGGACAGCAGGCCGCCGCTTGCCGCAAACGGATTGAGCATCGCGGGATTCACCGCTCTCATCGCTTCGGTCGCGCGGCCCCACCCTCCCTGGCTTGCGATGGCGATAACCGGGACAAGCACCAGGGCCAGAGACATGAGCAGCCCTTGAACGACATCGGTCCAGCACACCGCCATGAATCCGCCCATGAAGGTGTAGATGATAACTGTCAGCGCCCCGGCAAGCACCGCCCAGACATAAGGCAGGCCGAAAACGCTCTCGAACAGTTTCCCTCCCGCGACGAGCCCGGAGCTGGTATAAAAAAGAAAGAACGCCAGTATGAAAGATGCCGTCGCGACACGAAGAACCCGGCTCCGATCATTGAACCGGTTCTCGAGATATTCGGACAGCGTGATCGAATCGTTCAACGCCGCGGTCAAGATCCGCAGCCTCGCGGCAACGAATCTCCAGTTCACGTAGGTGCCGATGAGCAGCCCCAGCGCTATCCAGCCGGCTTCATACCCCTTGGCATAGGCATAGCCCGGCAGCCCGAGGAGCAACCAGCCGCTCATGTCCGAAGCGCCGGCGCTGAGCGCCGCGGTGAAACTGCTGAGCCTTCTGCCTCCCAGAAGATAATCCGACAGGCTGCGGGTGCGGTAATACGCGAAAATTCCGATGGCGAGCATCGCTGCCAGGTACACAAGAAAGGTCGCGCCGACGATCCACGTGCTGTGCATAATCACCCCCCTGTTTCGCGCCTACTATAGCGTCCTCGATATCTTTAGGCAATGAATTGGTTGTTGAGCGAGGAGGCGGAGTTCCGCGAGATGTTGACACGGAACGATTTTTCCATAGAATGAAAATTCTCGCTTGCAGGGAGATGAACGATGACGGCGATGAAACCGACGTACACCGAGAAACCGCGCCATTCCTGGCGCACGGCGCTTCATGAGGTAATCTTCGAGGCGGATACGCCGGCCGGAAAATGGTTCGACATTATTCTGATATGCAGCATCCTGTGCAGCGTCGCGGTCGTGATGCTGGAGAGCATCGCGTCCATCCGGCAGGCGCACGGGGAGCTGCTTCGCGCGTTGGAATGGATCTTTACCGTTCTTTTCTCGATTGAGTACGTTCTTCGGCTCATCTGCGTCGGCAAACCGGTTCGCTACGCGACGAGCTTCTTCGGGCTCGTCGATCTGTGCGCAATTGTGCCGACGTATCTGAGCCGGCTCGTTCCGGGAGGCCAGTACTTGATGGCGATCCGGCTCCTGCGGGTGCTGCGCATCTTCCGCGTGCTGAAGCTCGTGCAATACCTCGCCGAAGCGGGAATATTGATTCAGGCTTTGCGCGCCGGCCGTCGGAAAATTACGGTGTTTCTGTTCACGGTGTTGACGCTTGTCGTCGTCCTCGGCTCGCTGATGTACATCATAGAAGACGAGAGCGACGGATTCACGAGCATTCCCCGCAGCATCTACTGGGCGATCGTGACGCTCACGACGGTCGGGTACGGCGATATTTCTCCTCAGACCGCTCTGGGGCAGATGTTGGCCGCGCTGATCATGATCCTGGGCTATTCGATCATCGCCGTTCCGACCGGTATCATGGGTCTGGAGATCGCGCGCGCGGCGGAGCGGCCGATTTCGACGCAGGTGTGCCCGGAATGCAGCGCGGAAGGTCACGATGCGGATGCGAAGCACTGCAAGCGGTGCGGTGCAAAGCTCTGATCGGAAGCGAGGATGAATTATGCCGACCATGCCGAA
>JBFYZM010000006.1:0-11419 GCA_041309505.1 Candidatus Krumholzibacteriota bacterium | reverse complement strand
AAATCGACCTTCATGAACATTCTCGGTTGCCTCGACACGCCGACGGAAGGTTCCTACCGGCTCAACGGCAATCTCGTCAGCAACCTCGGAGACGACGAGCTCGCCCGGATCCGGAACAAGGAGATCGGGTTCGTCTTCCAGACGTTCAACCTGCTTCCGCGCGCGTCGGCGCTGCAGAACGTCGAGCTTCCGCTCGTGTACGGCGGCGTTGCCGCTTCCGCCCGGCGGGAACGGGCGATGGAATCGCTCCGGGCCGTCGGGCTCCTCGATCGCGCGGCGCATCGCCCTAACGAGCTTTCGGGCGGGCAGCGGCAGCGCGTGGCCATCGCGCGCGCGCTCGTCAACAATCCGTCCCTCATCCTCGCCGACGAACCGACCGGCAATCTCGACAGCCGCACGGGCGAGGAGATCATGCTCATCTTCAAGAAGATCCACGAGGCAGGCAACACGATCATGATCGTCACCCACGAGGAGTATATCGCCGAGCACACGGGGCGCATCATACGTCTCCTCGACGGGAAAATCGCCTCGGACGTGAAAAACGGACTCGGTACGCCTTCGTGATCGGGCTGCGCGCGCGCACGGTTCGATCGATCGCGGGAAGCGCGAGCGCTTCCCTTTTCTGCAAGGGGGGACCATGAAAAAAATGAAGAAACGGTATTTCATTTTCATCGCCGTCGCCGTCGTCGTCGCGATACTCGTGATCGTGAATCTGAAGGCGCGCGAGAAGCGGGCGCTCGCCGTTCAGACGGAGGAGGTCGCGAAACGCGACATCACGATGGTGATCTCGGCCTCGGGGAGCGTTCGTCCGAAACGCAAGGTCGATATCAGCGCGAGCAGCATCGGCAAGGTTACGAAGGTGGCGGTGAAGGAGGGGGAGTTCGTCAGAACGGGGCAGTTCCTGCTTCAGATCGATCCCGTCGAGCTCGAAACGACCGTCGCGCGGATCCGCGCGATGCTCGAAGCCGCCAAGTCGAACGAGAAGCAGGCCGTCGCCCAGGCCGAGCAGGCGAAGAACGATTACGAGCGCTCGAGGACGCTTCTCGAGGGGGGCCACCGGACGATGCAAGAGGTCGAAACGGCGAAAACGAACTACGACGTCGCCGTCGCCCGTCTCGAAGCGGTCAAACAGGAAATCGCCCAGTACCGGGCCAATCTCGAGAGCGCGCAGCACAGCCTCAAGGAAGTGACGATCGTCTCCCCGATGGCGGGGATCGTCACGCGCCGCAACGTCGAGGAGGGGGAGATCGCGATCATGGGGACGCTCAACAATCTCGGCACCGTGCTCCTCACGATAGCCGATCTTTCGACGATCGAGACCGAGATCGAAGTCGACGAGACGGAAGTGACGCATATGAAGATCGGCGACAGGGCGAAAGTGACGCTCGACGCGTTTCCCGATACGTCGTTCGCCGGAGAGGTCACCGAGATCGGGAACAGCCCCATCGTGTCGGGCGCCTCGGCCGCCCAGCAGGGGGTCGATTTCAAGGTCGTCGTCACGATCGACGGCTCCATACCGAACGTGCGCCCCGGCCTGTCGGCCGACGCCGAGATCACCGTCGCGGAAGTGAAGGGTGCCCTGACGATTCCGATACAGAGCCTCACCGCGAGGAGAAAACGGGATCTCAAGGGGTACAAGGCCGTCTCCGACACGACGAAGACCGCCGACACGGCGAAGGCGGCCGTCGCCGCGAAGCCGGCCCCGATCGACGCTGACACGGCGAAATCGGGAGCGGGCGACACCGAGGTTGAGGGGGTTTTCGTCGTGAAGGACGGGAGGGCCATATTCCGCGCCGTCAAGGTCGGCATTTCGAGCCAGAAATATTTCGAGGTCGTCTCGGGGCTCGAAGCGGGAGACAAGGTGGTCAGCGGCAATTTCAAGGCGATCCGCGAGCTCAAGGACGGGCAACGCGTGAAGATTTCCGCAAAATCCGACGCGGGCGCCAAGGATAAGGAAAAGGCGAACTAGGGATAGCGGCCCTTCGCCGGACACCATGCTCATACTCGAGGGAATACGTATCGCGCTGCGTGCCCTCCGGGACAACAAGCTGCGCACCTCTCTCACGCTGCTCGGCAACATCGTCGGGACGATGTCCGTTATCGCGGTCGTTTCTCTCATCAACGGCATCGATCACTACGTGAGCGAGGAGGTCGCGGAGCAGGGGAGCAACGTTTTCACCGTCGAGCGCATCAATTTCTTCGAAGCGATCACGGACCTCGACGCGTTCCTCGAAGCGATCGCGCGGAACAAACCGCTCAGGCTGAGCGACGTCGAGTACCTCAGGGAATCGGTCCCGTCGAGCTCCGTGATCGGAGCCTCGATCTCGGGATCGGACCGCGTCACCTTTCAGGAATCGTACGTGGATAATATCGAGATCAAGGGGCGTTCGGATGAATACCCGCTGATCGAGAACGCCGAGCTCGCGGCCGGAACGCACCTCTCGAGGATCGAGGTGCAGCGAAGCAACGCGGTCGCGGTCATCGGCTGGGACGTCTACGAGCATTTCTTCGCGGGACGCGACGCGATCGGAAAGAAGATCAAGATCGGCACCCGCCACTTTCTCGTCATCGGCGTCGTCAAGAATCTCGGCAGCGTCCTCGGCCAGTCGCGAAACCGGTTCGTGTACGTTCCCGTGACGACGTACCTCAAGATGTACGGATCTCGGCGCTCGATCGAGATCAAGGTCAGAGCCGCCGATATCCGGTTTATGCAGCAGGCGATCGACGAGGCGACGATGGCGATGCGCATCAGACACCGGCTGCGTCCGCTCGAGGAGAACGACTTCAGCGTCACGACCTCGCAGCAGCTCATATCGCTCTGGCAGGGCATCTCGAAAGCGATCTTCAGCGCGCTCATCTTCATCGTCTCGATTTCGCTCGTCGTCGGCGGCATCGTTCTCATGAACGTGATGCTCGTTTCGGTGACGGAACGCACGCGCGAGATCGGTGTCCGGAAGGCTCTCGGCGCCCGCCGGTCGAACATCATCTGGCAGTTCATCGTCGAATCGATCACGCTTTCCCTCGTCGGGGGCGTCATCGGGATCGTCCTCGGCTTCACGATCGCCGCCGTCATTTCGCTTGTCTCGCCGCTCCCGTACCTCATCGCGCCGTGGTCGATCGCGGCGGGACTCGGCGTGACCTTCTGCATCGGTCTGATATTCGGAACGTACCCGGCGAATCGCGCCGCGCGGCTCGATCCCGTAGTGGCGCTCCATTACGAGTAGGTGGCACGATGGATCAGGAAACGCCCGTCCGCGAAGGCCGGCTCGGCCGGGAGCTGTGGAAGGAGAATTTCAAACAGGCGATCCACGTCATCCTCACGCACCGGATGCGGTCGGGGCTTCTGATTCTCGGCGTGGCGATCGGCGTTATGACGGTGCTCGGCATGGTGACGGTGCTCTCGGGACTCGGCAAACGCGTCGAGCAGGACCTCATGTCGGCGAACCGGCCGTTTCTCAATATCACCCGGTACGACCCGATGGAGGGGGATCGCGATTTCGCCGCCCTCATGCGGCGGAAGAAGCTCACCGCCGAGGACGCGAAGGCGATCAAGGAGCAATGCCGGAGCGTCGATCGCGTCGATTTCATGGTGAGTCCGGGAGAGGGCATGCGGGTGCTGCGCCACAAGGGGCGCCGGACGGGACTCCTGCAGGTGATCGGGACCTCGGAGAATTTTCCTTACATATTCAGCCTCCAGATGGACGAGGGACACTTCCTCGCGGAGAGCGACGTCGAACGCCGCAGGCGTGTCGTCGTCCTCGGATTCGGACCGGCGAAGGATCTGTTCCCGAACATGGATCCGATCGGGAAATGGATCCGCATCGGGAACTACGAGTACGAGGTGATCGGAACGATGCTGTCCCGGAGAAGCTTCATCGGAAGCATGAGCGACAATTTCGCCGTCATCCCGCATACGACTTTCGGGAAGGATCATTCGAGCGAGTACGACGACTTCGAGATCGTCGCCACGGTGAAGCCCGAATATACGCTCGAGGAGGCCAAGGACGAGATCACGGCGCTCTTGCGGGCTCGCCGGAAGGTCGAGCCGGCCGCGGAGAACGATTTCTACATCACCTCCTCCGAGGCGTTCCGCGATATGATCAACAATATTACGAAGTACATCGGGCTCGTCCTCGTCGTCATATCCTCGATCGGCCTCATGGTGGGCGGCATCGGCGTCATGAATATCATGCTCATCTCGGTGACCGAGCGCACCCGCGAGGTCGGCGTGCGGATGGCGCTCGGCGCCACGCGGCACGACATTCTCCAGCAGTTTCTCAACGAGGCGGCGACGCGCACCGGCGCCGGAGGCTATCTCGGTATCGTCTGCGGGCTCCTCGCCGCGAAGGGCGTCACGAACCTCAATAGTATCCCCTACACTCTTCCCATCCTCTGGATCTTCATCGCGTTCGCCTTCTCCGCGGGGATCGGAATCGTCTTCGGCATGTATCCCGCCAACCGTGCCGCGAAAATGGATCCGATCGTCGCTCTCCGGTCCGAATGAGCCCGGGAGCGGACGGGGCGTAATCTCTTTACACCGTGAAATCCGGCGACTATACTCCGCCGTACGGGATCATCTGACGATGCGCGATATGCGCGGCGGGGGAGGTGCGCGGTGCCCATCAGATTTGTCTGTGCGTGCGCGGCGGCGTTTGTGCTCGCGGCGTCGGGCGCGGCCCGCGGACAGGGCGCGTTCGACCGGCCGGTCGAGGAGACGGCGTTCGAGCTTTCCGTAAGCCAGGAATTCGACGAGAGCTCGAAACCGGCGATCGTCGTAGACGCCTCGATACCGTACCGGAGACTCGTCTTCTTTCTGCGAGACCGGCGGTACGAGGCGCGTTACCGCGTGTATCTCGAGCTCAAGAAGCGGCGCGGCGCGAGCGCTCCCGGCAGGGTTTGGGAGGAATCGGTCGTCGTGGACAGTTTCAAGGAAACGACCTCGGCGGCGCGGTTCGCCGCGACCCGGAGGTCGTTTCCCGTCGATCCCGGCGAATACACGGCCGTCGTGACGATAGAGGTCATCGATACGTCGCGGCGTTTCAAGGAGGAGCAGGCGGTGCGCGTCGTCGGCGAGGGGGCGGGGCGGCTCGAGGTGTCGACGCCCGTTTTCTACTCGTGCCGCGAGGATTCCCTCTCTCCGAAACCCCGCAGCGGCGAGATCGCCGTTCTGTCGTGCCCTTCCTCGGGCGGAGCCGGCGCGCGCATCAATCCGGGCGCCGTCTACGGCGATTTCGGCGGATGGGCGCGCGTCGTCTTCGGCGTCGTCGCTCCCCCGGCGCGCGACGGGGATTCCCTTGCGCTCACGGCGAGGGTGCGCGACGCGAGAGGCGTCGTCGTGCTCTATGCGAAAGAGGTTTTCGAGCGCGTCGCGGCGGGGCATTCTTCGTTGTGCCTCGAGATCGGACTGGACAGCCTCCCCGTCGGCGAATACGGCATCGACGCCGTGCTGGAGACGTCCGACGGGGCGCAGAAGAGCGAATCGAAAGGGCGATTCGCCCTGCTTTTCAACGCGGGGCTCCTCGCTTCCCGCGACGATCTCGTCGAGCTGCTCTCGCTCGTCGCGGACGAGAAGGAAGCCCGGGCGGTCGCCGAAGCCCCCGCGTCGGAGCGCGTGCACGCATGGGCGCTCTTCTGGCGCACGCTCGATCCGACTCCCTCG
Source organism: Candidatus Krumholzibacteriota bacterium (assembly GCA_041309505.1). Classification (GTDB taxonomy): domain Bacteria; phylum Krumholzibacteriota; class Krumholzibacteriia; order Krumholzibacteriales; family Krumholzibacteriaceae; genus SSS58A. Next base: position 5,760 of record JBFYZM010000006.1, on the reverse strand, counting down.
ACCGAGTCGAACGAAGCGTTCGGCGATTTTCTCCAGAGGCTGAGACACGTGCTCAGATCCTACTCGAGACAGAAGCCCGGCTGGCGGACGGATATGGGCAAAATCTATATACAACACGGGCGCCCCGATAAGATCGAGGACCGGCAGGAACCCCGGATGGGGAGGAACTATCAGCTCTGGTATTACTATTCGAAGGGGATCGTTTTCATCTTCGAGGACGTGATCGGTACCGGAGAATACCACCTGCTCTCGACCGAGATGATGTGACCGGCATGAACGGAAAGCTCCGCACCGTTGTCCTGACGCATCTGTGCGCGATCGTCCTCGCGGCGAGCGGTTGTGCGCGTTCCGGGGACGACGCGACGGTCCGGCTCGCGCTTCAGACGGAGCCGACGACCCTCGATCCCGCCTACTCGGTCGATTTCTCGTCGGGCAGGATGGCATCTCTCATCCACTCGAACCTCGTCGCTTTCGATCCTGATGCGCGCGTGATTTCCGACCTCGCGCGGAGCTGGGAGATTCTCGACGGGGGACGCCGCTACGTGTTCCACCTCGGCGGGGCTCGTTTTTCCACGGGCAGATCCGTGACGGCGTCCGACGTCGTGTATTCGGTGCGGCGTCTTCTCGATCCCGAGACCGTTTCCCCCCGCTGGTGGCTGCTCAAGCCGCTGAAGGGCGCCGCCGCGTTTCACGGGGGCGCTTCGTGGGACGACGAGTCGGCGCGGGCGATCGACGATTCGACGGTCGTCATGAGGCTCGAGTATCCCGTCGCGCATTTTCTCGGGCTCCTCGCCATGCCCGCCGCGGGGATCGTATGCCGCGAGGAGGTCGAGCGACTCGGAAAGGGGTACGGCCGCGCGCCGTGCGGGAGCGGCCCCTGGTCGCTCTCCGCCTGGAGAGAGGGGGACGAGATCCTTCTCGTTCCCAATCCCGGCTATTCGGGGAGGCGGACCGCTCTCGCGGGGCTTTCCTTTCGCATCATTCCCGAGCAGATGACGCAGATCGCGGAATTCGAGGTCGGTTCGCTCGACGTGCTCGAGGTTCCCCGGGCCGAGCTGGAGCATTGGCGCGCCGCCGGCACGCCGCTCCTCTGGAGGGAGGAGCTCAGGGTCGTCTATATCGGATTCAACACGACGAAGCCTCCCTTCTCCGACCCACGCGTGCGGCGCGCTCTCAACCGGGCGGTCGACGTCGACAAGATCATCGCCCACGTTCTGTTCGGGGCGGGAACGCGTTCGCGCGGAGTCGTGCCGCCGAGCCTGCGCCTCCCGCCGGCCCCGGCGGAACGGTACCCGTACGATCCCGCCGCCGCGAAAGCGCTGCTCGCCGAGGCCGGCTTTCCGAACGGCTTCTCGATGGAGATATGGCAGCGGGAGAATCCGGAAGCGGGGCGCGTGCTCGAGAGCGTGCAGGGGTACCTGGCGGACGTCGGCGTGACGGCGAAGCTCGTCACGCGGGAATGGGGAGCTTTCAAGGAGGCGATCGACCGGGGCACTCCGGACGCGTTCTTCATCGATTGGATCGCCGATTATCCCGACGCGGAGAATTTTCTCGCGCCGCTTTTCTCTTCGTCGAATATCGGGGGAGGCGGCAACAGGACCGGCTACCGGAACGCGCGCGTCGATTCGATTCTCGACGCCGCGGCGACGTGCCTGGACGACGCGAAACGGGGGGGGCTCTACCGGACCGCGGAGGGGATCGTATACGAAGACGCGCCGTGGCTCTTTCTCTGGTTTCCCGAGAAGTACGAGGTCGTGAGCCCGCGGCTCACCGGATACCGCATACCGCTCATCTTCAACGGTCAGCGCTTCCTCGACGTGGGCGTATGACCCGGGGGACGTGACGTGCGCACGTTCATAGCGAAGCGCCTGCTCCTGCTCGTCCCGATCCTTTTCGGCGTCGCGACGCTCACCTTCATTCTCATGTACGTCGTGCCGGGCGATCCGGTGCGCGCGCTCGCCGGGGAACGGTACGACGAGGAAACGCTCGAGCGCATGCGCACGGAGCTCGGGCTCGACCGGCCGCTCGCCGTCCAGTACGTCGTTTTTCTCGGCCGCCTCGCGCGCTTCGATCTGGGACGGTCCTTCGTGACGCGGCGCCCCGTCGCCGAAGCGATACGCGAGCGGTTTCCGAGAACGCTCGTTCTCGCCCTGAGCGCGATGTGTCTCGCGATCGTCGGCGGGATCGCGATCGGAACGGTCGCCGCCTGGGGCAGGCGGCCCGTCGTTTCGAGGATACTCATGACCTTTTCGCTCGTCGGCGTTTCGATGCCCGTGTTCTGGCTCGGTCTGCTTCTCATCTACCTTTTCGCGATCAAGCTCCGCGTCCTTCCGCCCTCCGGGTACGGCGGCGGATCGATCCGCAACCTGATTCTTCCGGCGCTCACGCTCTCGTTCGCGTCCATGGCGACGATCGCCCGCGTGACGCGCTCGGGCGTTCTCGACGCGCTCGGAGAGGATTACGTGCGGACGGCGCGGGCGAAAGGGCTCGGCGAGCGCATCGTCCTCGGGAAGCACGTTCTCCGGAACGCGCTCATTCCCGTCATCACGATCGCGGGCGCCGATTTCGGGAGCTATCTGAGCGGTTCCGTGCTGACCGAGTCCGTTTTCGGATGGCCCGGCCTCGGCCGGTTCGTCGTGCAGGCGATCCTCAAGCGCGATTTTCCGGTGATCCAGGGAGCGGTGCTTTTCATGGCGATGTTGTTCATCCTCGTGAATCTCGCCGTCGATCTGAGCTACGGCGCGATCGATCCGCGGATCAGGCCGGAAGGAGGGAAGCGGTGAGGAGCATCGGGGGGTATTGGCGGAGGTTCGGGCGCTCGCGCGCGGCGGCGGCCGGGATCGTCATTTTCGCGGTTCTTCTCGCGGCGACGATCCTCGCGGGAGTGATTTCTCCCGCGCCTCCGGGAGCGATCGACCTCGACGCGGCTCTCGAGGGTCCGTCGCTCCATCATCCCTTCGGCACCGATCCGTTCGGGCGGGACGTCCTGTCGCGGATCGTGCACGGCGCCCGCATATCGCTCGGCGTCGGTTTCCTCGCGCGCACGATATCGCTTCTCATCGGGCTGTTCCTCGGCTCGCTCGCGGGGTATTTCGGCGGCCGCCTCGATTCGGTCGTCATGCGGCTCGCGGACATCACCTTCGCCTATCCGACGCTGCTCCTTCTCATCGCGATCATCGCGGTCGTCTCGCCGGGGATGGTATCGCTTTTCGTCACGCTCGGCGTCGTCGGATGGGCTTCGGTCGCGAGGCTCGTCCGCGCCGAGGTGCTTTCGGTGAAGGAGCGGGAATTCGTTCAGGCGGCGCGGGCCTCGGGAGCGAATCACGCGGTGATTCTGCTCAGGCACATTCTGCCGCAGTGCCTCGCGAGCGTTCTCGTCGTCTATACGCTCGGGCTCGGAATGACGATCATGGCCGAGGCATCCCTGAGCTTTCTCGGGCTCGGCGTCCAGCCACCGGCGCCGAGCTGGGGAGGGATGATCTCGGGCGGCATTGCCTTCATGCGCACCGCGCCCTGGCTCACCTTCTTCCCGGGTCTCTTTCTCACGCTCACCGTGTGCTCGCTCAACCTGATCGGCGACGGTCTGCGCGACGCCCTGAATCCCCGCCTCGCGCCGGCGCTCGCGAAGCCCCCGCGCGTTTCCGGCGCCCGGTCGGGCGCAGCGATCGAAGGGAGTCGATAGATGGATACTCTCCTGAAAGACCTGTGCGAGGCGGTCTCCGCGGCGGAAACGGAGTGCGGGCTCGATTGGCGCCGGAGCTACTCGAAGCTCGTGCCGCGGGAAACGGGATCGTTCGATCTCGAGCTCAGCCGCGAGGAGGTGCTGCGCGCGCTTCCGGGACATCTCGCGGGATTCGTCCCGGAGCGGGACGAAAGCGCTCGCGTCCGGCTCGTTTCGGCGGCCGGATCGACGGTGCGATTGAAGCTTCTCGAGGCCGGAACGGATCGTCCGCTCTGGGTGACGTCGAGCGTGGCGGACGTGAGACGCGAGGGCGCCCACTCGGCGGAGCTCCTCACCCAGCTCATCATGGGGGACGCGGCCTATCCGCTCAAAGAGGAGGGGGACTGGCGCCTCGTGCGGTTGAGCGACGATTACCACGGATGGATACGCTCGTGGTACGGCCGCGAAGCGGACGCGGGCGAGATAGCGGCCTATGCCGCCGCCGCGCGCGCCGTCGTCGCCGCAAACGTCGGCTACGTGCTGTCCGAGCCCGACGAAAGAAGCCTCCCCGTGTCGGAGGCGGTTGCGGGCACACGGATCGCCGCCGCGCCGAGCGTCGGCGGATATCGCGCCGTGACCCTGCCCGGAGGAAAGAGCGGTTTCATGCGGGAGGATCTTCTCGCCGAGCGGAGCGAGCGCCTGGAGCCCGATCGCAGGCGCCTCGTCGGCCGGGCGATGCGCTTCATCGGGATCCCGTACCTGTGGGGCGGGACGACCCCGAAGGGTTTCGACTGTTCGGGGCTCGTGCAGCGGGTGTTTTCCATGGAAGGGATATCCCTCCCGCGCGATTCCGATATGCAGGCGCTCGTCGGGGATCCGATTCCGAAGGAAGCCCATCACCGTCTCGAGCCGGGAGATCTCCTTTTCTTCGGCGACGGGACGCGGGTCACCCATGTGGCGATAAGCATCGGAGAAGGTCTGTATATCCACTCCAGCGGCGAGGTGAGAATCAGCAGCCTGCTTTCAGGGGACGAGCGCTTCGACGAGAAATTATCGAAAATACTTCTTTTCGCCCGGTCGGTTTTTCGGTAATAATGCGGATGATGAAACGTGGGTTCGCCCGTGGATCGAAAGCGCCGATTAAAAAATTGAATATTATGATAAAAAAATGTTGACAATATTTGCGGGGGCATTTAACTTAACGCCCAAAAAATGAAGAGGGTTTGAAGTTCATTGAGAGGGGGTCGCCGGCAATACTAAGATACGATTTCATACACTGACGAGGTTTTGAGAATCGGGCTTGTGGCGGTGCCGCAAGTACCAACGGTCTTGAGATCTTATCATGAAAGGGGGAAAGCCAAGGAGGAGACGTGAGCGCCTCTTAAGGCGCAGCGATGATGAAGAAGAAACCAGGAAACTCATCCGCTCATGTTTGCGGTCATATAGAAAGGATCCTGAAGGTTTTTCCCGCAAGGGAGATTTCTGACAGGGGGTTTGTAATGAAAAAGTCATTCGCAGTTCTTCTCTCGGTCCTTTTCGCGATTGCCCTCGCCGTTCCGGTCCTCGCGACCGACTCGCGGCAGATCGCCCTCGGCAGCATCGGCAATTACATCGAAGATGATTACAACATCTTCTCGTGGTACGGAACGCTCCCGTCGTACAGCAACACGGTGTGGATCGGTCTCCAGTACGACGACTATTACTACTACCTCGGCGCCCCGGCGGCGGACGGCATGAGCTACCAGCCTTACATGGGCGCTTCGTACGCGCTCGGCGCGGACGGCAAGTACGGAACGCTTGCGATGTTCTTCAACTACTACGGCACGCCGCTCAATTTCGGCAGCTATGGCTGGGACAACACCGGCAGTCCCTTCTCCGAGACGCTCGGCAGCAAGTGGAACGTGCTGTACGGCTACGCGATGGAGAAGCTGTCGTTCGGGCTGTACTTCGGCCGGTCGGACGCCAGCACCGTGTATGAGTGGAGCTATGGCTACACCGCTCCCGATACGACGTTGGAATACAGCTATACGAACGAGCGCGCGTATACGACCGTCGGCGCCGGCTTCCGTTTCGACATCGGCGAGAAGATGTACGCCGAG
>JBFYZM010000005.1:0-3126 GCA_041309505.1 Candidatus Krumholzibacteriota bacterium | reverse complement strand
CCCTCAGCGACATTCCGCGGCGCCTGAAAAATCCCATCCCGGCGCAACTTCTCTCGCCGCGCGGCGTATATTACTCAAGGTCTTTACTGCATCAAGGAGGATGAAGCATGAAACCGTTTGTCATTATGTGCGTTCTGGCGTTAGCCGCGGCGGCTTTCACGCCGGCGAGCGCCTCGGCCCACAAGAACATCACCATCCGGCACGATTGCGAGGACAGCAACCTCTTCCGGGGCGACAACGTGGACATCGATATCGACGACGGCTCGATCGTTTTCACCCACGAGAAGGACGACGAAACGGTCGAGATCACCGAGGACGGCGGCCTCGTCGTGAACGGGACCCGCATGCACCTCGCCCGCGATCAGCGCAAGCTCGTCGAGGAATATTACGAAACCTTCGACGGTGTCATGGATGAGGCGAAGCAGATCGGTCTCGAGGGAGCGAGGATCGGCGTGAAGGGCGCGAAGCTCGGGATTTCGGCGGTGGTCGGAGCGCTGCTTTGCATCACGGACGATAAGGACGCTCAGGACCTCGAGATCGAGCTCGACCGCAAGGGTGACAAGATCGAGCGCATGGCGGAGCGGCTGGAGAAGCGCGCCAAGAAGCTCGAAGCCAGGGCGGAGCGTCTCGAGAATCTGCACGGCGATCTCAGAAGCGAGATTGACGAGCTCGACGATCTCGGGTGGTTCTAGGCACGAATCGCCAACAATGGCTGGACATGAACCCCTCCGGCACTGCATTATCCTGAATGCATTATACGGGCGACGCCGCTTTTTCGGCGCGCGAGGGGTGTCATGGTCGAGCAGCTGTTCATTATCCCGATCCTTCTCTTCTCCGTGGTCATCCACGAGATGGCCCACGGGTGGATGGCGCTCAGGCTCGGCGATACGACCGCGCGCGACGCGGGACGACTGACGCTCAACCCGATTCCGCACATCGATCTCTTCGGATCGATTCTCGTTCCCCTCTTCTCGATCCTCGCGGCCGGGCGAGTCTTCATCGCATGGGCGAAGCCGGTGCCGGTGAATCCCTGGAACTTCAGCAATCTCCGACGCGACGACGTGCTCGTTTCGATCGTCGGGCCGGTGTCGAACCTGTGTCTCGCGCTCGCATGCAGCGTGATGGTGATTCTGCTCGGCACGATCGGGCAGGCGCTCACAACCGATAGCATGCCGCTCCTGCAGAAATTCTGGGAGTTCCTGTTGAAGATGTTCTACGGCGGCGTGTACCTCAACGTCATCCTGGCGGTATTCAACCTTATCCCGATCCCCCCGCTCGACGGCTCGCACGTGCTCGCGTCGTTCCTGCCGGACGAGCTCGCCGATCGCTACCGCCGTCTCGGCTTTCTCGGAATATTCCTCATACTCATGCTCATGCGCGTGCCGGCCTTCAACGCGGGTTTCGGGTACATTATCGGGGCCGTGTTCGCCCCCTTTCACGCGCTCATAGGACGCTTCCTGCCGCTCGCGCCATGAACGGGGAGCGTCGTCTCACGAAAGAAGCGAGATGAGCTTCAGAAAAGTCGTCTGCATCTACCCCTACTACCGCGAAGTGCCGATCTACGAGTTCTTCCCGCCCCTCGGCCTCGAATACATCGCCGCTGCTATCGAGGACCAGGTCGGGGAAATCAGCGTGATCGATCTGCGCTACGAAAAGCGTTTCGACGAGGAGCTCCGCGCCGGGGCGGATCTGTTTCTCGTGAGCGTGAACTGGCATTACGAGCTCGACTCGGTGTGCGACGTGATCCGGTCGCTGCCGGCGGGGACCATGACCGTCGTCGGCGGGAGGTTCGCCACCGAGAATATCGAGGAGCTGTTCGAGCGATGCCCGAATATCGACGTCATCGTGCGCGGGGACGGCGAGGATACGATGCGGGAGCTCGTCCGGACGGGCTCCCCGGCGGGCGTGGCCGGTCTCACCTGGCGCGACGGCGGCCGCGTCGTCCACAACCCCGACCGCGCGCTTGCGACGATATCGGACACGCTCTATCCGAACCGCGCGAAACGCCGCTATCGATACCGGATCAGCTACCGGAACATCGGCCTGGGATACAGCTTCGACTCGCTTCTCAGCTCCCAGGGTTGCCCGTTCAACTGCAAGTTCTGCTCGTTCAAGACAAACACGCTCGGCCAGAAACGCGACTGGTCGGCGCGCACGCCCGAGTCGGTGATGAAGGAGCTCAAGGAAATCGACGCGAGGGTCGTCGCCTTCATCGACGACAATTTCTTCGCCGACATAAAGCGGGTGAACAGGATCTGCGATCTCATTCTCGAGGCGAAGATGAAGAAGATATTCCTCGCGAACGCGCGGATCACGATCGCGAATCATCCCGACCTGCTGAAGAAAATGCATCGCGCGGGATTCCGCCTGCTGATGATCGGCCTCGAGTCGGCGCAGGACAAGAGCCTGAAGCTCCTCAACAAGGGGTTCAAGACCGGGGACGTGAAGAAGGCGTTCGCGGTTCTGCGCAAGGCGAACATGCTCACGAACGGCTATTTCATCGTGGGACTCTTCGGCGAGTCGGAAGAGGAGATGCTCGAGATCGCTCCGTACGCGCGGGATATCGGCGTCGATCTGATCAGCCCCAACCGGCTGCGCTACGAGAAATACTCGGGCCTCGCCAAGCTCCTCGAGGGAAACGACGAATACTATGTCGGCGACGGCAAGCGGATATACTCGAAACGATACGGCCCCGCCGAAATAAACCGGATCGTGAAACGCATCAGCAAGGAGTTCTTCGACGCGCGCCAGGTATGGGCGATCGTCCGGAAGGGTATTAGAATCGGGTTCCCCGGGTGGAGATTCTACGGCTGCCTCGCGATCGCGCTCCCGCGGGTTATCGCGAGGGCGAAGCGGCGGAAGAAGAGAGCCGCCCGCCCCGCCGCGTGAGCGGCTCTTTCCTCTCGAGACTGCTTTGTGCTTCTCGCTCTACCTCAGCAAGATCATCTTCTTCGAGATCGTTTCCTTGCCGGCTGTGAGCCTGCTGAAGTAGATGCCCGAGGCGGCCGAACCACCCGACCTATCCTTGCCGTTCCAGATGACGGAATGCTGTCCCTTCTTCTCGGCTTGTGCGACGAGATCGGCGACCCGCCGACCCGAAACGTCGTACACCGCAAGAGTCACCGG
>JBFYZM010000004.1:0-10859 GCA_041309505.1 Candidatus Krumholzibacteriota bacterium | reverse complement strand
GCCTCATCGTCCGGCTTCTCTACCGGATACTCAAGGCGGCAAAGCCGGAAGACCGGTTCGACCGATGGGGGGACCGGATCAAGGCGGTCCTCGTCTACGTCTGCGCGCAGGCGCGGGTTCTGGCGAAGCCGGCCGGCATGGGGCATTTCGTCATCTTCTGGGGATTCATCTTTATCACGATCGGCACCCTCGACCATATGCTCGGTCAGGTGATACCCGGGTTTGGAATCGAGCGGATCGTCGGGCGGAGACCGGGATCCGCGTTCATTTTTCTACAGGACGTGTTCGGGATCCTCGTCATCGGCGCGCTCGCCGTCGCGGCCGTGCGGCGATTCGTCCAGAAACCGGAACGCCTCACAATCGACGATCCCGCGGCACCCCGGCAGGCGGCTCTCATTCTCGCGCTCATCTTCGTGCTTATCCTGTTCATGTACGGGCTGAAGGGGACCGAGATCCTCGAAGGTTCGGCGAGACTCACGCACACGAACGCTCCCGTGTCGTTCGCCGTCGCGGACATGATGCGCGGCTGGGATATGAACGTTCCTCTCGCCAACGACGTTTTTTCATGGGGGCACAATCTCGTTATATTCTTCTTCCTGCTTTTCATACCGTTCTCGAAACATATTCACATACTCGGCGCGATTCCGAACGTGTTTTTCAGGAATCTCGGCCGTCCGGGCAGCCTGAGCCGCATGAATTTCGAGGATGAATCGGCGGAGAAGTTCGGCGTTTCCGAGCTGCGCGATTTCACCTGGAAACAGATCATGGATCTCTGCGCCTGCACGGAATGCGGGAGGTGTCAGGTCGCCTGCCCCGCGCACACGACGAAAAAGCCCCTGAGCCCCTTCCGCGTGATTCACCGGCTGAGAGCGCAGCTCATGCGGGACAAGGGGAGTCTCTTCTCGAAAGGCGCCGGCGTTCTGAACTCGACGCCGGTGATTCCGGAGAACGTTTCCGAGGACGAGATCTGGGCTTGTACGACATGCGGCGCGTGCATGCAGGAATGCCCGACCTTCATCGAGCACGTGCAGAAGATTGTCGACCTTCGCCGCTTTCTCGTGCTCACGGAGAGCCGCTTTCCCGCGGAGGCTCAGCCGGTGTTCAAGAACATGGAGGTCAACTACAATCCATGGGCGATCGGATATTCGTCCCGCGCCGATTGGGCCGCGGGGCTCGGCGTGCCGCTCGCTTCCGAGAAGAGGAACTTCGACGTTCTCTTCTGGGTCGGTTGTTCCGGATCGTTCGATCAGCGCTCCCAGAAGGTGTCCCGCTCCGTCGTGCGGCTCTTGCAGATGGCCGGGGTCGATTTCGCCATTCTCGGCACGGAGGAGATGTGCTGCGGTGAGACGGCGCGCAGGATGGGAAACGAGTATCTCGCGCAGACCCTGATCCAGGCGAACATCGAAACGCTCAAGAAATACAAATTCAACACGATCGTCACGGCGTGCCCGCACGGACTCAACACCTTCCTCGTCGAGTATCCGCAGTTCGGGCTCAGCGTCCCCGCCGTGCACCACTCCGAGTTCCTGCTCGGGCTCCTCTCGGCGGGAAAGCTGAAAGCGAGGCGAATCGAGACGCTCCGCGGCGCCTACCACGATTCGTGCTATCTCGGCCGGTACAACGGCGTCATGCGGGAGCCCCGGGCGCTCCTCTCACGGGCGGCGAAGCGCGTCGTGGAGTTCGAACGGCGGGGCCGATCGAGCTTCTGCTGCGGCGCGGGGGGCGGCAGGATGTGGATGGAAGAAACACTCGGCTCCCGGATCAACGAGGACCGCGCGAGAGAGCTGCTCGGGCTCGGCGTCGATCACGTTTTCACCGCGTGCCCGTTCTGCCTCACGATGTTCGAGGACGCTCTCAAGACGCTCGGGCGGGAAGACGTGCATGCGCTCGATATCGCCGAGGTCTTGCTCGAAGCCTGCTCGGGATGAAAGGCGGGCACGCGAAGCGCTTCCGGCCGGTTCCGGGCGACAGGCCTGAAAACGGAAGGAGCCGCGCCCCGAGAGGCGCGGCTCCTCGCGCAATACCCGACCGATCCATTAATTATTCCTGCCAGGCGATGGCTTCAACCGGGCAGTTATCGATAGCTTCCTGGATTTCCTCTTCGCTCGAGCCTTCGGGATCGGTGACCGTCGCCACTTCCCCTTCCATCTGAAAGACATTGGGCACGGTTTCCACGCAAAGTTCGCAGCCGGTGCAGAGATCAGCGTCGACAAACGGAATCTTTGGCATTTTTACACTCCTTTGCTGAGGAACACCATGCTAATTAACAGTCCATGAGTCATAAGTCAAGAGTATTTTTCCCGCCGTTCGAGGAGGTCAGAATCTCTTTGTCAGATCGATCGATACGAGCGTTACGGAGAAATCGTCCTCGCGGCGGGAATGCCGTTCGGGCTCATGCGTTACGAGCACGTTGAGGGAAGTTTCGACCGGCAGCGAGAGGCTTCCCATGGCCGAAAGGCGATTCAGAGAGAAGTCCGAATAGAGGTCGTTTTCGTCGACCGCGTAATCGCGGAATCCGGGTTCATACGACAGGCTCAGCCAGAACCCATCGCTTCGCATGATCTCCGCCGCGAGAACGCACGAGATCTCCCGGTAACGCTCCTCGGGGAAGCTCCCGCACAGCATCGCGGCATAACGCGGCTCGATGTGCACGGACGACAGCGTCCGCACCGGCAGTCGCGCCCGGATGCCGGCCCGCAGAAAATGGGTGTCGAAATAGGTCGAGTCGGATCTGTCGAAATGCAGAATCTCCGATTCCCCCAGCAGCGAGAATACCGTTCCGGCCGCGTGACCGCGGCTCATCTCGAGCTGAGAGGCGACGCTCCAGTACGAGCTTCGGACCTTTTCGCGGTATTCCTTGCGATCGGCGGAGGACATGAGTTGGAGGGAGAAGGCTGATGGGGCGGAGATCCTGGTTTCGACCTCGGCGAGGAGGCGATCGTAGCTCAGCGCGGTCGTGTCGGGAACCTCGCGCTTTCCCGCGAGAAGGGATAGATGCAACATCCTGTCGATGCCCTCTCCGGCTTCCCATTCGGCGCCCCCGTCGAAGTAGCGATAGTCGTAGTCGAAATCGGTTTTCTCCGCGTAGTCGACGAGCTCGAATCTGCTCTTGAGGCTCAGGCGGGAGCGCTCGCCGGTGTTCGTCCTGATCCGGAACATCGCGTTCGCCTGCGCGTAATCGTTTCCGAACTCGTAGTCGCTGCCCTCCCTGAAATGCTTCCAGCGAAGCGCGCTCCGGAGGTCGATGACGGTCGATCCGACCGGCGCGAGCGAGCCCTCCAATTCGAAATTCTCGTCGACGGTCTGGTTGCCGAATCTGAAGTAATTGCTGAAGCCGGCTTTCGAAGCGCCGTCGCGGTAATAGAACGCGTTGCCGAGACCGAGATACAGATCCTGAACCGATTCGAAAGTGTCGGCCTCGAGAATGGTGAAGCGATCGATGAAGGAATCGTACCCGAGGGCCGCCTGGTTTCTGATTTCCGCTTCGAGGGCAACGGGGAGAACGAGAAACGGGGCGGCCAGGAGCACGAAGAGAGCGGTGTGCCTCCGGCGAGCGGGCGCTTCGAACGAATCGTGCATCGGCATCAGCGTTTCGGCGTGAGGCTCCGCGCCGCCTCGTCGAGAAGCTGTAAGGCGATGTCGAGCCGGCCGCGGAGATACATTTCCTCGCTCGCCGACACGAGGGCGAGCGCTTCGAGCATCAGGGCGTCGGGTGTTCCCGTATCCTTCCGCATCTGGATCTCCCGCACGAGGCGCGCGTGTTCCTCGACGAAGAGATCCTCGCGCGCGGCGGTTTCGAGCGAATCGGAAAGGGCGGAAACCGTTTCCTCGCCGGGCGCCTCCGGCGCGGATGCGGGCTTTCCGCTCGCGCACGCCGCGAGGATAAACGCACAAGCCCCGGCCGAGCACCACGCTATCACCGCGCGCATAGCTCGCCGATCCTCTGGTACATGGTGCGGGCGATGGCGATCTCGGCAGCGGCCTGCTCGAGCCTTCCGCTCTCCGCGTGATCGCGCGCCAGCCTCAGGTGTTCCTGCGCGCGTTCCATGAGATTCCCGATGCCCGGTTCAGGGCATTTCTCGGCGAGATTCCTCGTCTCTTCGCGAAGCGACTCGACCTGTTCGATGCGCATCATGATCGCTTCGCGGGTGATTTCGCCCGCTTCGGCGCGGATCGCGCCGCGCAGCGTTTCGCGCGAGCGGGCGAGCAAATCCATTCCCTCGGCCGTGCGGCCCGCGCCGAGCGCATCTTCCGCGCGGCGGATCATCGAACGCGCCTGATCGATGACTTCGAGCGTTTTCGGATCGGCCGGCTGTCCGTTCTCGGATGCGATCTCTCCGGCGCGGTCGAGGAGACGATACGCTTCCTCGAGCCGGTTCTGCTGATCCCCCGCCGGCGCGAGCGGCATGAGGCGAACCGAATTCCGGAGCGTCTTTTCGCATCGTTCGATCGCCAGCTTCGATTCGCGATACCGGCCGGCGGCAAGGAGCTCACGGGCCTTTTCCAACTGGCCCTCCGCGATCGCGATCTGATCGCGCGCGGGCTCCTGACCGGGCGCGTCCGCGCCTTCGCGGGCGCGCTCGATGAGTCTCTCGAGGAGCGCGAGCCTGCGCTCGGCCGCCGCCTTGAGAACGCGCGTGTTTCTGACTCGTTCCTCGGCTCTCAGCGCGAGATCGCGCGCGTTGCCGGCGAGCTTGAGAGCGAGCTGGAAGCGGAGCTGCTGAGCGTTGAGGCGCGATTTATCGAGGAGATTCCGGGCCTGCTCCATGAGCTTCATCGCCTGTTCGTCCCGCACGCCGCCTTCGATCATCCGGTCGCGCAGTCTCGAGAGACGATCGCGCGTTTCCTCGGCTACCCTGTTGTTGTTCTGCTCGAATTGTCGGTCCGCCCGGGCGAGCGCGAGGGCGTGCCACGCCTCTTCGCGCGCTCCCGCGGTGAGCTTCATGGCCATGCGGTATCCGCGGGTATCGTAGCTGCTTTTGGCCTTCGTCTGGAGCCCGATGGCCATATCGAGAGAGAGCCGCGCCTTCTGGCTCCTGCTCTCCTCGATCACGCTTTTGGCGCTGCCGATGACCTCATCGGTTCTCTCGATCGCTTCGCGCGCCTTCATGGCGTCGTCGACTCCCTGCGCTCTCGCGGCTGGCGCGGTCAGCGCGAACACAATCGCCATCGGCACGAGAAGGAAAGTCAGCGCCGTTTTTCTTGTATGAATGTTCATTTCTTCAAGCTCCTTTCCCAACTTCCGATATGGCGAGGTCGCAACTCATATGCCAGGATAATAAAATACGGTAACTTGTTCAAAAACAAAGAGATATGTAATGCCGCATCGTTCCTTGCCCCGAAGGAATGTACCGAACGGTGCACTTCCTTCGGCCTCCGGGGTGCAGCGGTTCAATCCTCCGGGTCGTTGCCGGCTTCGTCCTGAAGCCCGAAGCGCTCCAGTCTTCCGTACAGCGTGCGCCTCGTTATCCCGAGAAGCCCGGCCGCCTTGCTTTTGTTTCCTTTCGACTCCACGAGCGCGAGCTCGATCAGCATTCGCTCGATCTCGGGCAGCGATTTTTCTCCGAGGAGGGATCGTACTCGTTCGGCAGGGGAGCCCGTCACCGGATCGAGGCTCATGATCATGATGTGCTCGGGGGCGATCGGCCCTTTGCCGGCGAGAATAACGGCGCGTTCGAGCACGTTCCTGAGCTCGCGCACGTTCCCGGGCCACGAGTATCCCTTGAGCTTCGACGCGACCGCCTCGCTCAGAACCGAACCGGGGGGAGTTCCCGGCGGGACCGGTCGCCAGGTTTTCAGGAAGTGTCCGGCGAGCGGAACGATGTCGTCCTTGCGGTCTCGCAGCGGAGGTATGCGGATCGGGAAAATGTTGAGCCGGTAAAAAAGGTCCTCGCGGAAGAGCCCCGCGCGTACGCGCTCGTCGAGGTCCCGGTTCGTCGCGGCGATGATTCGCACGTTCACCTTCACGCTCTTCGCCGCGCCGAGGGGGGTGAATTCTCCGAGCTCGATCGCCCGCAGCAGCTTCGGCTGGATGGCGGGCGGCATTTCGCCGATCTCGTCCATGAAAAGCGTGCCGCCGTCCGCGAGCCTGAACTGGCCGGGCCTTCTCTGCGCGGCGCCCGTGAAAGCGCCCCGCTCGTATCCGAACATCTCCGATTCGAGGAGCGTCTCGGGGATCGCGGCGCAATTGAGCACGACGAACGGCTCGCGGGCCCGCGCGCTCATCGAGTGGATCTCCGCGGCGACGAGCTCCTTTCCGGTGCCGCTCTCTCCCTGAACGAGAACGGGCGCGTCCGTCGGCGCGACTTTCTCGATGAGCTCCCTGATCGCGAGCACGGCGGCGGAACCGCCCACGATCCTTTCCGATCGAACGGTTCCGGCGATCTTTTCGCGGAGGGCCGCGTTCTCCGAAACGAGATCGCGCCGTTCCTGGATGCGCCTGAGGAGGAGCACGACCTCATCCATCTGAAAAGGCTTGATGAGGTATTCGTACGCGCCCTGCCGCATGGCCTCGATCGCCGTGGCTGCGCTCGCGTAAGCGGTCATCACGACGAAATCGGTCGCCGGGGCGACGCTCTTCGTCTTTTTCAGGAGCTCGAGCCCGTCCATTCCGCCGAGCCTGAGATCGCAGAGAACGATGTCGATCTCTCCTTTTTCGATATGGGGGAGCGCTTCCTCGGCGCTCGCGCTCGTCGAAACCTCCATGCCTTCCCGGGCGATCCGTTCGGCGAGGAGCGCCGTTATCTTCGTTTCATCGTCGACGACCAGAATTCTACTCATACAAGTCCCCCGCGAGTTTACGTTGAATCGTTTCCGTCTCGATCGCGTCCGATCGCTTCCGTCCGGCCGTCTCGGGGCGCGGGGAGCGTGATCGTTACCGTCGTGCCCGCGCCGGTCGTGCTCGTGACCGCGATCCGTCCGCCGTGATCCTCGATTGTTTTCTTCGTTATCGCGAGCCCGAGCCCGCTCCCCCACGTCTTCGTCGTGAAGAACGGTTCGAAGATCCGCGAGAGATCATGCTCCGGCACCCCGATTCCCGTGTCCGCGACACGGATCACGTAGCGCCGGCCGCTCGAGGCGAGCGAGACGCTCACGCGGCCGCTTCCCGCGATCGCCTGCCGGGCGTTGAGAATGACATTGAGAAACGCCTGCTGGATGCGCTTTTCGTCGCCGACGAACGGCGCCCGGTCGATCGCGAAGTCCGCGGCGAGATCGACATCCGTGCCTTCGAGCGACTCCCGGACGTTCCTCACGCTTCTTCCGAGCGCCGCCGTCAGATCGAAAGAAACGGATCTTCCCGGTTCGTCCCTGGCGAAGAGGAGGTAATCGGTGAGAGTGTCGTTCAGGCGGTCGACCTCCTCGATGACGTAGCTCTCTATCTCGGCCGAGCGCTCGGGACAGGCGTCGCGGAGCTTTTCCGCCGCGCTCCGGATGATAAAGAGCGGGTTTCGTATCTCGTGAGCCAGCCCGGCCGCCATTCTCCCCATGGTCGCGAGGGTTTCGGCGCGCATGAGGGATTCCCTCGCCCTGAGGAGCGATCCGGTCGCCTGGAACGCGAACGCGGTGAAGAGCGCGATACCGAGAACCGACAGGCCCGTCGCGACGACGAGAATGAGCCTCAACCTGACGAGCCCCTCGAGGAACGCGGGGCTCGCCTCGACGGCGACGACCGCCCGGGCCCTTCCGGAGCCGGATGGAACCGGCGCATAACCTGCTTTGAGGTAGATCCCCCGGGAGGCTTCGAAGAGCTTCGTCGCGGCGGGGACTCCGTCGAGGGCGCTCATGATCGCCGGAAAATCCATGTTCCAGTGCGGATACGCTTCGCCGGCCGGATAGAGTCCGGGCCTGAGGCTCGCCAGCGTCGTCCCGTCCTCGCGCACGATGAGAATATCGGAGATGTCATGAGACCGGCGAAGGGGCTCGATCGCCGCGATGAACGCGGTGTCCGCCCTCGCGGGATCCCTCCAGGGATCGAATCCGGCCTGAAAAAAATCCTTCGGGAGACTCGCCGCCGCGAGCTCCGCCAGCACGGCGAGCCTTTGCCCGAACTCCTCGTCGAGACTCCGCCTGGTTTTTTCGTAATAATACCAATCGGCCGACATGAAAAGGGCGAGGATGACGACGACCGCAGCGATCATCCGTCCGCTTCGTATCGGTGAAATCGATTTCGTATGCATCGTCGCGCTCCCGGGCTCTCATGCTCGCATCCCGTGGAGCATACGACCGCGCGCGGATAGCGCGCAAGAGATTTGCACTTGTGCGGCGCGCGAGCGGCGCGCTACATTGATGGTATTCGAGACCTTTATGGACGTGCTGTCGAGACGCAATGCTGATTCCGGATTTCGGAAAGGCGGGACAATGATGAGAAACATGCTACGGTGGCGGGAATTCGCGACTGTCGTCGCCGCGGTCCTGTGCCTCGCGCTCGGATTCGGGTGCGGGAAGGAGGGCGCACAGAAGAAACCGGCGGCGCGTCCGGACAATCTGACGGTCGTTTTCTCGAGCGATCTGCTCGGCAAGGTGCGCTCCTGCGGGTGCGTCATCGAGGACATGGGGGGGCTCGGGCGCTGGGCGACTTTCACGGAGCGGGTGAGGGAATCGGTCGACAACCTCGTCGTCGTCGACGCGGGAGACGCGTTCGGGCCGGAGCTCTCGTTCACGCAGAAAGAAGCGGAGCTCGCGTTCGACGCCATGAACGTCGTCGGCCTCGACGCGTTCACGCCCGGCGAGACGGAGTTCGTCTTCGGGCTGCCGTTCCTGCTCGATATCGCGAGCCGCGCGAAGTTCGCGATCGTCGCGGCGAACATCGTCGATCCGGAGACGGGAGAGAGGATATTCGGCGCGCCCTATACGATCAAGACGCTCAAGGGCGGACTGCGCGTCGCGATCACCGGCGTACTCGATGACGCCATCCGCTTTCCCGCCTACATCGACGTCTCGAAGTTCAGGGTGTTGCCCGCGATCGAAACGATCAAGAGCCTCGTCCCCGAGATCAGGACGAAGGCCGATTTCATGATCGTGCTCAGCCATATGGGAATGGAGCGTTCTCTCGAGCTCGCGCGGCAGGTGGACGACTTCGATCTCGTGGTCGTCGGCCACGGGAAACCGGTCGTCAAGCAGCTCGAGAAACAGGGGAAATCGATCATGCTCGCGACGGGCGGATCGGGCCAGTACATGGGGCGGATCGATCTGTCCCTGTCCGCCGCCGGCGTCATCGAAGAGGGACAGATGAAACTCCTGCCGCTCGACGACTCCATTCCGCTCAATCAGGAGGTCAAGGATCTTTTCACGCAGTACGGCGTCCCGCTCACGGACAAGGAGATAGACAAGAAAAGGTGAAAGGCGAGCCCCGTTTCGGCGGGGGAGGGCCTTTAACTCGCTGCTATTCCTGCAATTAAATTATCATTGACAAGCGGTGAAGCGCGTATTAATTTTCTTCGGTACGTCCCGATTTCAAGGAGAGGTTTCCCGCTGGAGCGTGCAAGGTTTTTCCTCATCCTGCAAAGGAGCGCATGTATGTCGAAGCTTTATAAATCCCTCATGGTCGCGATCCTCATCACCGGCGCTTTCGCGAGCTGCGGCGGCAACGCCGAGGAAACATACGTTCTCACGAGCTTGAAGAATGCCGCTTCCGGCGACGTGGTGAGCATCGGTTTCAAGTACAGCTTCGATTCCCCCAATATCATCGGCGCCGCGAATAACGTCGCGCTGGTTCGCGAGGGAAACCGGATCGAGTTCTTCATCGGAGACGGCCTCGAGGCGAAATTGCAGGGCGTCGAGGGCAAGCAGTTCACGATAGCGGCCCGCAAGTATTTCAATCCGTACATTCATTTCGTCGTTGATTACGTCATGGCCGGTTCCGATACGATCATGGTCGGCGAACCCTCCGGCGTGAAGCTGCCTCTTCTGCGTCCCGAAGCGCAGTTCACCGCTCCCGAGGAATACGTCGTGGTCGAGCTCAACAAGATAACCTCGAACGCGATGACGCTCAAGGATATCGCGGATAAGAAATTCAAGGTCGAGAACGCGAAGATCGTCGCCGAGCAGGTCGGAGGCGAATCGAAGCTCGTGCTGAAGCTCAAGAACGTCGGGTTCACGGTCGACGAGCCGAACGACGCCATGCTCGCCGTCATGAAGGCGCTTGTGAAAGAGAACAAGCCGTTCAACGGCGGCGTCTCGTACGGCTCGGTGGAGCGGAGCACGGCGGCGCGGACGATGCGCGAGAAGATGAACATCGGCGGCGACGTGAAGATCGGCTACATCCTGTACGGCGGAAACGCCATCATGATCCAGATGTAAGCGTCGGATCATCGTCACGGCGAAAGCGAATGTGCGGCACTCTCTGTGCCGCACATTTTTTTTGGGGGGGCAGGGCGCCGGTTCACCCGACCGGGCCAAGCTCGGACGCGCCGCCGCGGCCGTCCGGAAGATGAACCGATTCAGCTTGACCTCGCGTCGCGCGTTGATTTAGCGTAATCGAAATCGCACGAACGCGATGCTCGCACGAAAGGCGGATGAGCGATATGGCGAAGGCGGCGGAACGGGTGGAACGGGTCATGGTAGTCGCGCGGAAGGACTGGCGGGATTCCGTCAACGGCAGATTTCTCCTCTTTCAGTTCTCGGACAAAGAAGGACCCCTGAAGGGCGTTCTCTGGCAGCCGACGGAGGAGATCGACCGGGAAATCCAGATCAACGACGTCGTGCGGATCAAGGGGGAGCTGAAGCACTATCAGGGGGCGTTCGAAATGCACGTCGGGAGCATCGTGAAGCTCGGCGAGCACGAGTACGACGCGGCGCAATTCGTGCCGGTCGCCGCCGAGGGAACGGGCGATCTGCTCCGCGATATCATGGCCGCCGTT
>JBFYZM010000003.1:0-5221 GCA_041309505.1 Candidatus Krumholzibacteriota bacterium | reverse complement strand
TTCGGGCGCGACCTCACGCACCACGCCCCCGATCTCAAGCGCGATCCGATCATCGGACGGGACCAGTAGATCGGAAGGGTCATTCAGATTCTCTGCAGGATACAGAAGAACAACCCCGATCTCATCGGCGAACCGGGCGTCGGGAAAACCGCCATCGTGGAAGGGTTGGCCCAGAAGATCGTCGAGGGGAAGGTTCCCGAGCTTCTGCGCGATAAGCGCATCACGACCCTCGATCTCGCCTCGATCGTCGCCGGCACGAAGTATCGCGGGCAGTTCGAGGAGCGGTTGAAAACGATCATCAACGAGATTCGGGAGAACGACCAAGTCATCATCTTCATCGACGAGATCCACACGATCGTGGGCGCCGGCGGCGCGGAGGGCGCCATCGACGCTTCCAACATGCTCAAACCGGCGCTCGCCCGCGGGGAGATCCAGTGCATCGGCGCCACGACTCTCGACGAGTATCGCAAGCACATCGAGAAGGACGGCGCCCTCGAGCGGCGTTTCCAGCCGATCATCATCAATCCTCCCTCCGAAGACGAGACGGTTCGGATCATCATGGGGCTGCGCGACAAATACGAGGCGCATCACCGCACGAAGTTCACGGAGGCGGCTATACGGCAGGCCGTGTACCTCTCCCAGCGCTACATCCAGGGACGGTTTCTTCCCGACAAGGCGATCGACGTGATCGACGAGGCCGGCGCGCGGGCGCGCCTCTCGGTGACGACGGTGCCCGACAGCCTGCGCGATCTCGAACGAAGCGCGGAGGATATTTCGAAGGAAAAGGAATCGGCCATCCAGGCGCAGGAATTCGAGAAAGCGGCGGCGTTCCGCGACCAGGAGAAGGAGATCCGCAAGCACATCCAGGAGCTCCACCGCGAGTGGAGCGACTCGAGGCAGGAAAGCGAGTCGATCGTGACGGAACGCGAGATCGCGAGCGTCATCTCGGACATGACGGGCATACCGGTTTCGGAGGTCCAGGAAGAGGAGACGGAGAAGCTGCTCCATATCGAGGACGAGCTGCGCAAGCGCGTCATCGGGCAGGAAGAGGCGCTCCGCGCCATCGCGACCGCCGTCCGGCGGAACCGCGCGGGACTCCGCGATCCGAGACGCCCCATCGGCTCGTTCTTCTTTCTCGGCCCCACCGGTGTGGGCAAGACCGAGCTCGCGCGCGCGATTTCGTCGATTCTCTTCGAGAGCGAGGACGCGCTCCTGCGGGTCGATATGTCCGAGTACATGGAGAAATTCGCGATATCGCGCCTCGTCGGGGCGCCTCCCGGATACGTCGGCTACGAGGAAGGAGGGCAGCTCACCGAGAAGGTGCGCCGCAAGCCCTACTCGGTCGTCCTTCTCGACGAGATCGAGAAGGCTCACCCCGACGTGTTCAACCTCCTCCTCCAGATTCTCGAGGAGGGATGTCTCACGGATTCCTTCGGCCGCAAGGTCGATTTCAAGAATACCGTGCTCATCATGACCTCGAACGTCGGAGCGAAGGAAATAAAGGGAAAGAAGGGAATGGGTTTCATCACCGAGGGAAGCGACGCCGGTTACCAGCATATGAAATCGCGCGTCCTCGACGAGCTGAAGAAGGTCTTCAATCCCGAGTTCCTCAACCGTCTCGACGAGGTCATCGTTTTCCACCAGCTCGAACGGAACGATCTCATCAAGATCATCGGAATTCTGCTCAAGGATCTCTACAAGAGGCTCGGGGCTCAGAATATCGAGTTCGAGATAACGGATGAAGCCCGGGAGTTCATCCTCGAGAAAGGGTACAATCCCGAACACGGCGCGCGTCCCCTCAAACGCGCGATCCAGAAATACCTCGAGGATCCGCTGAGCGAGAAACTCCTGAACGGCGAGATCGCGCGCACCGACCAGCTCAAAATCACGGCGGAGCCGGGCGCCTCGGCGCTCACCTTCGCGTCCGTGAAGAAGGTCAGCTCGTAAACGGGCCGGTTCGGACCCCGCGCGCCGTCGAAAAGTCCCCCTTTTGCGATTGAACAAAAGGCATCGGTGTGATAGCATTCGCGCCGCTTCGCCTTTTTGTGTACATTTAGCATAAGGATCGGTAATGAAACATACGATCGGCATATTATTCTGTCTGTTGCTCTTCGCATTTCCCGCGCGGTCCATGCCGGTGGGCAGGGTCGAGGTGTCGGGGTATTATTTTATCTCCGAGGCGAAGATACTCACGATATTCGGCGTTCGCGCCGGGGAAGAGTATCGCGAAGACCGGGTCACGGACGGTCTCAAGCGTCTGTATCAGACGAGGCAATTCTCCGATCTCGAGGTGAGCTCGCGGATCGAAAACGGCGCGATCGTCCTGTCCCTCGCCGTCGAGGAATATCCCCGCGTGAAGGAAGTCCGCGTCCAGGGGACCAACAAGCTCAAGCGGGAGGACGTCGAGGCCAAGGTAGCCCTCAAGGAGGGTTATTTCGCCCGTCCGTCCCTCTTCACGCAGGACGTCGATTCGATTCGCGCCCTCTATGCCGAGAAAGGCTACAGCAGGGCGAAGGTCGAGGTGCGAAAGACCCCGGTCGAGAAGGAGCACAGCCTCATCGTCTCCTACGTCGTCACCGAGGGGCGAAAAATTAAAATCCGTCATCTCGATTTTCTCGGAAACGGCGCTCTCGAGACCTCCGAGATCAGGAAGATCATGGAGAGCAGGGAGAACAAATGGTGGCGGGGGGGGGATTTCAAGCCGGCGACGCTCGACGACGATCTCAAGAAGGTCAAGGAGCTCTACGGCACCGTCGGCTATATCGACGCCGAAGCTCGCGTCGAGAAGATGGAAGAGATCGACGACGGCAAGGAGCTCGACATTTACATCCGCGTGGATGAGGGAAAGCCCTATACGCTCGGGCGTCTGACCTGGTCGGGGAACAAGGTCGTCACCGACGACGAGATACGGAAATACGCCGTTCTCAAGGAGGGAGATCTCTTCGCTGTCGACCGCATCGAGGGCGTCCAGTACGCGATCAACAGCCGGTACTGGGAGCAGGGCTACATCTGGAGCCGCGTCGAGGCCGAGCGAAGCGTCCGCGGGCAGAAGATCGACCTCAATCTTTCGATCGACGAGGACAATCTCGCTACGATCAACGAAATTCAGATATCGGGGAACACGAAGACGTTCGAGACGGTCATCCGGCGCGAGCTGAGCGTCTACCCGGGAGACCGGTTCATTCTCAACAAGCTGCAGAGGAGTCTCCGCGACGTCGTTTCCCTCGGCTACTTCAACGGAATCCCGGGGCTGGTGCCGGAGAGATTGAACGAGGGAGGGGACGTCAACCTTCTTCTCTCGATCGAGGAGAAAACGACTGGCAACTTCCGCATGGGGGCGGGATTCTCGCAGCTCAACTCCCTGAGCGGCTTCTTCGGCATCCAGGAGAACAATCTCTTCGGGAGGGGCAAGGGAGTCTCGCTCGACTGGGAATTCGGGAGAACGCGCAAGAACGTCAATCTCCAGTACGTGGAGCCCTATTTCCTTGGCTCGGATAATTCGCTCACCTTCTCGGTCTACAACTGGATTCAGGACAGGGTGAGCCAGCAGTATTATACCGACCGCCGCAAGGGCTTTTCGGTCCAGCTCGGACGGCCGTTTCCCTGGCTCGATTACACCAGGTTCGGGGGGAGCTACCGGTTCGAGCACGTGGAGCTCTCCAATTTTTCGACCGACTACCCCGAATCGGGCGAGCTCCGCAACGTCGATTGGCCGCTTCTCAAGAGCAGCGTTCTCTTCAACCTTTCGCGCAATTCGACCGACAATCCCACGCATCCGACCGAAGGGTCGAACGCGTCGCTGAGCGCCGAGTTCGCCGGGGGAGCTCTCCAGGGAAACGTCAAGTACATGCGATACATGGCCGATATCTCGTGGTACCGGAATCTGTTCTGGAAATTCACCTTCCACATGAACATGGAAGCGGGAGCGATCGACGGGTACAGCAACCCCGGCGAGGTGCAGGATTTCGAGAAGTTCCGTCTGGGAGGCAATCGTCGTTACGCTCTGCGCGGATACGATTTCTACGAGGTTGTGCCCGAGGGGAACGACGTGTACGTCGGCGGCAGGTTCATGACGACCTTCACGCACGAGGTGCTCTTCCCCTTCAGCGACGCCGTGTACGGGCTCGTCTTCTTCGACGCCGGCAACACATGGAATTCGTTCAGTCAGGCCGATCCCTTCGATCTGCGCCGCGGCCTCGGGCTCGGGATACGGATCGAGATGCCGGCGCTGGGAAACCTCGGATTCGATTACGGTTACGGATTCGACAAGGACGGGGGCGGGGGCTGGGAACCGCACTTCACCTTCGGAACGATGTTCTAAAAAAGTGGTTTCAATCATGACGAAAAGCACTATATTTGGTAACAATGACATTCGGTCGAAAAAAGGAGGCCTTTCGATGAAGAAGGTGTCGCTTATCGTCCTCGCGTGCTTCGTCCTGTCGCATGCCCCGCTGAGCGTGTTGAGGGCGGAGGAGATCAAGCTCGGATATATCGATACGGTGAAGATTTTCGCAGAGTTCAAGGAAACGGTCGACGCCGAGGCGATATACAAGAAAGAGGTCGACGTCTGGAAGAAGAAGGCGTCCGACATGGAAGCGGCGCTCGCCACGATGCGCGAGGAAATCCAGAGCCAGAGTCTCATGCTGAGCGAGGAGAAGCTCGCGGAGAAGAAACAGACCTTCGACAAGAAGCTCGCGGAGTACAACCAGTATATGACCGACGTGTTCGGCGACAACGGCCAGGCCGCGAAGCGCAACAAGGAGCTCACGCAACCCATCGTCGAGAAGATAAACGCCGTCATCGCCCAGCTCGCCGAGGCGGAGGGCTATACGCTCATTCTGGACGCCGCGCAGGGAAACATCGTTTTCGCGAAGAAAGCGCTCGATCTGACGGCGCGCGTCATGGAGGAGCTCGAGAAGCAGATGCAGAAGACTCCGTGACGGTTCCGGACGGCGGCGCGGGAATCCAGTTCGCACTTGAACGAGAGCGAATTCACCCGATGGTTTCATATGCACTCAAAGAGTTGGCCCGGCTCGTCGACGGCGAGCTCATCGGCGCCGGGGACGTCGAGATCACCGGAGTAGCCGGGATCAAGGAAGCGCGCGAAGGAGAGATCACCTTTCTCGCGAACTCGAAGTACGAGTCGTACCTCGCGTCGACGCGCGCCTCCGCGATCATCGCCGATCGCGACGACTGCTCTCCGAAGCCCCTCATCAAGGTA
>JBFYZM010000002.1:0-8927 GCA_041309505.1 Candidatus Krumholzibacteriota bacterium | reverse complement strand
GGCTGGATTCTAAGGGGGCGTTTCCAGGGCGGCATTGCCGCGGGAGCGTATCGTGCACACCGAAAACTCACATTTCTCTGACACGCGCTTCATATTTCGATGCTACCTTTGTGGAGAAATGAGATGGTCTGTCAGGGGAAACGAGGAAGGATATGGCCTCCGAACACATACTCGTCGTCGATGATGAAGAGGATATCCTCGAGCTCGTGAGCTACAATCTCACGAAGGCGGGATATCGCGTGACGAGCGTCACCTCCGGAGAAGACGCCATCAAATCGGCGCGATCGAAGCTGCCCGATCTCGTCCTTCTCGATCTCATGCTCCCCGGCGTCGACGGGCTCGAGGTCTGCAACACACTCAAGCGCGATCATCGCACCGCGAATATACCCGTCGTCATGCTCACGGCGCGGGGAGAAGAGGCCGACATCGTCTCCGGCCTCGAGCTCGGGGCGGACGACTACGTCACGAAACCGTTCAGTCCGCGCGTTCTGCTCGCGCGGATCAAGGCGGTGCTTCGGAGAAAAACGAAAGCGCCGGTTGAGGAACAGGCGGTCATCAAGCTCAAGGATCTCGTCATTCACCCGGGGCGGCACGAGGTGACGGCGAGGGGCAAAAGGGCGGATCTCACCTCGACCGAGTTCAGAATACTCCATCTCCTCGCGCGGCGGCCCGGATGGGTCTTCACGAGACAGCAGATCATCGACGCGGCACGGGGCGAAGATTACGCGGTCACGGATCGCTCCGTCGACGTGCACATCTCGGGTCTCCGGAAAAAGCTCGGTCCCCTCGGCGCGCAGGTTGAAACCGTGCACGGCGTCGGGTACCGGTTCAAGGAGCATTGAGTGGCCCGGAAACGTCTGCTCTCTCAGCTCTATCCCTATTTCATCGTCATGCTCGTGCTATCGCTGGCCGCCGCGACCTGGTACTCATCGCGTGTCGCCCAGCGACTCTACCTCGAAAGCACCGAGGAAAGTCTTCTCGCGCGGGCCCGCCTCGTCGAGATCGCGCTTTCGGACGCGTCGCCGGACCCCGGCGCGGTCGATTCGCTCTGCAAGTCGCTCGGGGAAACTGCGAAAACCCGCTTTACGTACATTCTGCCCTCGGGAAAAGTTATCGGCGATTCGAACGCCGACCCCCGGAGCATGGCGAATCACGCCGACCGGCCGGAGATCGCCCGGGCGTTCGCGGGCGAAGTCGGAACCTCAATACGGTTCAGCGATACCGAAAAGACGAGAAGGATGTACGTCGCCGTTCCCCTGAGAAGGGACGGAAGCGTCTTCGGCGCCATTCGCGCGTCCGTTCCCCTGAGCCTGATTGACGAGAGCCTTCGAGGTATGTATCTCAGGATGTTCCTCGGGCTCGTCGCCGTCGCTCTCATCGCGGGCGCGGTGAGTTACCGCTTGACGCGCAGGATCAGCCGCCCTCTCAGAGACCTCCGGGAGGGAGTCGAACGGTTCGAGCGGGAGGGTCTGGGCTATCGGATTCCCGTATCGCGTCTCGAGGAGATCGGCAGCATCGCCGCGCTGATGAACGAGATGGCCGAACGTCTCGACGAGCGCATCCGGGCCGAAGTGCGGCAGATCAACGAGCAGGAGGCCGTATTCTCGAGCATGGTGGAGGGGCTTGTCGTCGTCGATCCGGCCGAGCGGGTGACGAGGATCAACCGTTCCGCCGCCCGGTTTCTCGGCGTCGCGGCCGAAGCGGTCCTCGGGAAAAGCATCCAGGAGATCGTGAGGAGCCCGTATCTGCAGGAGTTCGTCACGAAGACCCTTTCGACGGCGGACCCGGTCGAGGGGGATGTCGTTATCCGCGGCGAGCAGGGAGACCGTTTTCTGCAAGCCCACGGCGCGCTTCTCTTCGACGACGAGGGGAAGAAGATGGGCGCGGTGGTGGTGCTCAACGACGTGACGAGGCTCCAGCGCCTGGAAGGCGTCAGGCGTGATTTCGTGGCCAACGTTTCGCATGAGCTCAAGACGCCGATCACTTCGATCAAAGGTTTTGTCGAGACGCTGCGCGACGGGGCGGTCCGCCGCCCGGCCGACGCCGAGAAGTTTCTCGAGATCGTGGCGAAACAGGCCGACCGCATGAACTCGATCATCGAGGATCTCCTGCTTCTTTCGCGCGTCGAACAGGATACAAGGGAAGCGAAGGTCGCCCTCGAAAGCGCCCCCGTGAGGGGCGTCATTCTCGAGGCGGTTCAGGTGTGCGAGCCGAAGGCGCACGCCAAAGAGATCAGGATCGCGGTGCATTGCCCCGACGGGCTCACCGCCCGAATCAACGCGGCGCTCCTCGAGCAGGCGATCATCAACCTCGTCGACAACGCGATCAAGTACAGCGAGCCGGGATGTCCCGTGAGCGTCGACGCGGAGGATCTGTCGAACGAAGTCGTCATCCGCGTCGCCGACAAGGGCTGCGGGATCGAGCCGGAGCACCTCTCCCGGATATTCGAGCGCTTCTATCGCGTCGACAAGGCGCGGAGCCGCAAGCTCGGCGGCACGGGGCTCGGCCTCTCGATCGTGAAGCACATCGTTCAGGCGCACGACGGCGCGGTCACCGTCGAGAGCGCGCCCGGCGCGGGGACCATTTTCTCGATTCACCTTCCAAAAGGCGCCTGAGAGGCCTCGCGGACCCTCACCATATACTCACTTCTCCTTCACATTTTCCTAACCGACATTCTGCATACTTGTTTTCGAAAGACTTGCAGCCGTTGGGACGGCATCGGGGGAGATGAGGGAAGTATGAAGGTGAACCCAGTTCAAGGAGGTGTCGAGATGAGGAGAATCGCGATACTCGCGCTTCTCGCGTGCCTGCTCATGCCGGCGCTCGCGCAGGCGGCCGAATGGCATGAAAAGCTGAAGCTCAAGGGGGACGTCCGGTTCCGCAACGAGCTCATTCAGCAGCAGGATAGGAAGGACAATTTCAGGTGGCGACTGCGGGCGCGTCTCGCCGTCGAGGCGGAGATCAACGAGACGTGGAGCGGCGCGATCGGGCTCGCCTCGGGCTCCGATGATCCCGTCTCCACGAATCAGACGCTCACGAGCGGGTTTTCGAGCAAGAGTGTCGTGCTCGATCTCGCATACATCGATTTTCATCCGAAGCAGATCGCCGGCCTGAACGCGATCGGCGGCAAGATGAAACTCCCGTTCGAAACGGCCGACAAGATGCAGCTCATATGGGACAACGACCTGACGCCCGAGGGAGTCGCCCTCAGGTACAAACGCCCCGCGGGGGAAAAGGTCAACATCTTCATGAACGCCGGCGGATTCTATCTCACCGACGCCGATCCCGATAACGAGCAGTGGCTGGCGGGCGGCCAGGCGGGCTTCAGCCTGAAACCTTCAGGGACGGTGAGCGTCATGGTAGGCGGGAGCTATTACGATTATCACCGGGTCGAGGGGTATCCCGGCCTTTACAGCGCGGAGAAGTTCTACGGCAACACCTCGATGAAGACCGGCACAAAGGTCGTCACGTTGAAGGCCGGCGACACGGTCGTCGGAAAAGACACGGTTGACGTGTACGGCTATGCGAACGATTTCAACGAGCTCGAGTTCTTCGGGGTCGTCGACCTCAAGGTCAACGACAAGGTCACCCTGAGGCTCACGGGCGACTACGTGAACAACGGCGGCGCCGACAGCCTGAACACCGCCTATCTCTTCGGCGGATCGTTTCTGTACGGCAAGGACCAGGGCTCGATGAAGCTCTCGGCCCACTATCGGAGCGTCGAGGCCGATGCGGTAATCGGACTCCATACGAACTCTGACACCTGGGGTGGCGGAACGGACGGCAAGGGTGTCGAGCTCGGGTTCTCCTACGGCCTCGCGAAGGGGACGAGCTTCGATCTCACGTACCTCATCAATACGAAGGGCATCCGGGACGGCGTCGAGGGAACCGACTACAACAGGTTCCAGGCGGACTTCCTGGTGAAGTTCTAGGGGTGTCCAGAATGGCCGTGACGGAATTCTCGCGATTCGCTAACATGGTATTCACATCGCTTGCGTAGATTTCCGTCATGCGGTCAGTGTGCGGGATCCAATCAGGCGAAAGGAGAAAGAAAGATGAGTAAATTCAGAACTGCTCTCACGGTAACGGCGGCGGCGCTCTGCCTCGTTTTCGCGGTGACACCGGGCTTCGCCCAGGGGAACAAGATCGTCGTCGACGGCTCGACGACGGTCGGGCCGATCGCGAAGGCGTTCGCCGAATATTTCATGTCCAAGAATCCCAGCGTCAACATCACGGTGAGCGAGTCGGGGAGCGGGAACGGCGCCAAGTCGCTCATCAACGGCACGTGCGAAATCGCCACGATGTCGCGCTTCATGAAGGACGAGGAGTTCAAGGCCGCGGTCGCGAAAGGCGTCTTCCCGGTCGCCACGATCGTCGCGGTCGACGGGCTCGCGATCGTCGTCCATCCGAGCTCGCCGGTCCAGGGGCTCACCATCGAGCAGATTCGCGACATCTATATCGGCAAGATCACCAATTGGAAAGAGGTCGGCGGTCCGAACGTCGCGATCGTCCTCGTCAGCCGGGACACCAACAGCGGCACCTACGAATCCTTCGAGTCGCTCATCATGAACAAGCAGAAGATCTCCGACAAAGCCGAATACGTGGGATCGAGCGGCGCCATTCGCGCCCGCGTGCAGAGCACGCCGGCGGCCATCGGATACGTCGGGCTCGGCTTCGTCGACAAGACCATCAAGGCGCTCAAGGTCAACGGCGTGGTCCCCGATAACGTGACCGTCACCTCCGGCGAGTACCCGGTCGCGCGGCCGCTCTTCATGTTCACGAACGGCGCTCCGAAGATGGGGAGCAAGATGCACCAATTCCTGAATCTGTACCTGACGCAGAAGGGTCAGCAGATCATCGAGGAAATCGGATTCGTGCCCGTCACGAAGTACTAATGCGGAATGAGCTCCTGATAAGCACGGGCGCCAGGCGCTTCAGGCGCCTCGGCGCCCTTTTCGGTCATTCGCTCCTCGTTGCGATCGCCTCGAGCTCCATCATCGCGCTCCTCTTCATCTTCTATTTCATCATGCGGGACGCGATTCCCTTCTTCAGGATCGAAGGCGTGAAGGAGTTCTTCACAAGCACGCACTGGTATCCTTCGCGGGAACAGCCCGAGTTCGGCGCTCTCGCGATTTTCGTCGGGAGCGCGCTCGTCACCCTCGGCGCCTCGCTCGTCGCCGTGCCGATGGGGATACTCGCCGCGCTCTGCCTGAGCGACATTCTCCCGTTCTCCGCGCGCCAGGTGGCGAAACCGGTCATCGAGATGCTCGCGGCGATCCCGTCCGTGGTCTTCGGATTCTTTGCGCTCGTCGTCTTCGCGCCGCTCCTTCAGTCGCATGGAGGGGGCGTCCTCGTCGCCGGCGCGTGGATGGTCTTCGCGCCGCTCGCGCTCGTCGCCGTAGCCTTCGCGAGCGACGCCGCCGCCTCGCGAATGCCTCCGAAGGCCCGGGTGCCCGGCCGCGTGGCCGTCGCGATCGCGCTGGGCGCTCTCTCGCTCGCGGCCCTGCTCGCGGTCTCGGGGCATCTCGGCCGCATATCAGTCTCGACGGGGACGAACGCCCTCAACGTCTCGATCATCCTCGGGATCATGGCGCTCCCCACGATCGTGAGCGTGTCGGAAGACGCCCTGAACGCGGTCGGCCGGGAGCTCAGGGAAGGAAGCTACGCACTCGGCGCCACGCGCGCGGAGACCCTCGTCAGGGTCGTCGTGCCGGCGGCCCGCAGCGGGATTCTCGCCGCGGTGATCCTCGGCGTCATGCGCGCCGTCGGCGAGACGATGGTCGTGTGGATGGCCTCGGGGAACGCCGCGCGGATTCCCGCGCCGTGGTTCAATCTCCTCGATCCGGTGCGCACACTCACGGCGACGATCGCGGGTGACATGGGCGAAGCCGACCAGGTCACGGGATCGGCCCGTTACCACGTGCTCTTCGCCATGGCGCTGTGCCTCCTGGCGTTTGCCTTCGTCATGAACGTCGTGAGCGAGTACGCCATGCGGCGGACGCGTCGAAAGGGGAGGTGAGGGGCATGCAGATCGGAACCCGGAAGCTTTTCAACCGCTCTTTCACCTTCGTGAGTATCGTCTCGATCGTGTTTATGTCGCTCGCGCTCGTGGTCCTCCTCGGGCCGATATTCGTCAAGGGATCGTCCGCATTCATATTCCGGGCCACGATCGAGCATCGCGAGCTCATGCTCGACCGGTTCGGTCGCGGGGACCGCGCCGCGGTCGAGGCCGAGGCGGCGCGGGCGGCGGCGGCGCGCGCGCCAGTCTTCGAAGCGATCCGGGCTTTCGAAGCGCAGCTCGATACGGCGAGCGCCGACTTTCGCAGCCAATACCGGAGCGATTACACCGAGCTGAGAAGTCTCATGCTCGAGCTCCTCGGGCCGGGACCCGGGGAGGAGGAGCCCGTGCTCATGCGCGGGCAATACGGACAGACGCGGTGGGACCGCGCGAGAATCAAGCTGCAGGAGATTCTCTTCATCGAGGAGTATGATTACTCCGATTCGTCGAAGATGGGCGTGAAGGTGCTGAAGCCGCGCGTCGATCGATTCAGGGGAACGTCCCTCGAGCCGGCCTTCGCGTTGCTCGAAAACGACGCGGAGGAGATGCTTCGACCCCGCCTCACGTGGTACTGGCGGTTTCTCTTCGACGATTCGTACGATTCGCATTTCTTCGGCGGCATCTGGCCGGAGATGCTTGGGACGATCTACCTCGTGATCGGCGCGATGCTTTTCGCCGTTCCCCTCGGGATCGTCACGGCGATCTATCTCTCGGAGTACGCGGGGGAGAGCCACTTCGTGAGCATCCTCCGTACATGCATCAGTTCGCTTGCCGGGGTGCCGAGCATCGTGTTCGGTCTCTTCGGGCTCGCGTTCTTCATCAATACGGTGCATGTCTCGCCGTCGAAGAGCGTTCTCGCGGGGGCGCTCACGCTCGCCGTTCTCGTTCTTCCGACGGTGATTCGCGCCTCGGAAGAGGCGATCAAGGCCGTTCCGCTGACCTACAAGGAGGCCTCGATGAGTCTCGGCGCGAGCAAATGGCGGACGATCCTCACGGTGATACTTCCGGCCGCGCTCCCCGGCGTTCTCACGAGCATCATCATCAGCATGGGGAGGGCCGCCGGGGAAACGGCGCCCATCATATTCACCGCCGCGGTGAGCGTCGGCAAGCCGCTCGCCGTCTGGCAGACGCTCTCGCAGCCGACGCCGGCGCTTCCCTGGAACATCTACAATCTCGCGACGGAGCATCAGGCGATCGACGAGATACGGCACGTCCAGTACGGCATGGTGCTCACGCTCGTCGCGCTCGTGCTGCTGCTCAATCTGACCGCCATCGTTTTGCGCGCCCGAATATCGAAGAAGCTGAGAGGCTAGGAGATCTGGAATGACCGGCATGTCCGGTCCGGAGGAAACAGTGGAAGAAACGCAAGGAACTTTCGGCGCCCCTCTCGCGAAACCCTTTCCGAAGGCGCGTTCCGGCGGGCCGCAGCCGAACGGAGATCCCCTCATCCGCGCGAAGGAGTTTTCGGTCTTCTACGGCACGAAGGCAGCCGTCGACCGGGTGACGCTCGACATCCAGGCCGGCAAGGTGACCGCCATCATCGGCCCGAGCGGCTGCGGGAAGAGCACGTACCTCCGCGCGATCAACAGGATGAACGATCTCATCCCGGGATGCGGCACGGCCGGCGTCCTGAGCCTCGAAGACCAGGATCTCTACGCTCCCGACGTCGACGTCGTGGCGCTTCGCAAGATGATCGGCATGGTGTTCCAAAAGCCGAATCCGTTTCCCAAGAGCATATTCGACAACGTCGCTTTCGGACCGCGCATTCACGGGCTGAACGAGCGGGGAACCCTCGACGAGATCGTCGAGCGGAGCCTCAAGCGCGCCGCGCTCTTCGACGAAGTGAAGGACCGCCTCGATCACAACGCCCTCGGTCTCTCGGGGGGGCAGCAGCAGCGCCTGTGCATCGCGCGGGCGATCGCGGTCGATCCGAAGATTCTCCTCATGGACGAGCCGGCTTCCGCGCTCGATCCGCGCTCGACCACCCGGATCGAGGATCTCATCGGGGAGCTTCGCGGCGATTACACGATCGTCATCGTCACGCACAACATGCAGCAGGCTGCCCGGGTTTCAGATATGACCGCTTTCTTTTACGAGGGACGTCTGGTAGAATTCGGCGACACGGACCAGATATTCACGAAACCGAGGGCGAAAGAAACAGAGGATTATATCACGGGGCGTTTCGGATGACGCGGAGAAGGACGGTGTAGATCGTGTCGAAACATCTGGAAATGGAGATCGAGAACCTCAAGAAACGGATTCTCGCCCTGAGCGCGACGGTCGAAGACAACGTCTACAAGGCGGTGCAATCGCTTACGGAACGGGATTCGTCGATTGCCGAAGGGATCATCAAGAGCGACGAGGCGATCGACGAGACGGAGGTGGCGATCGAGGAGGAGTGCCTCAAGGTGCTCGCGCTTCATCAGCCCGTCGCGGGAGATCTCAGGTTCATCGTCTCCATCCTCAAGATCAACAACGATCTCGAGCGGATGGGGGATCTCGCGGTTAATATCGCCGAACGCGCGATGTTCCTCGCGACTCGAGAGAAACCCGATATCCCGCTCGATCTGCCGCTCATGGCCGAGAAAACGAAGGCCATGATGAAAAAGAGCCTCGACGCCCTGATGAAACAGGACGCGAAGCTCGCATACGAAGTCCTCGAGACCGACGACGAGATCGACTCGATGAACCGGGAGATGTACGCCCGGATCCAGGACGCGATACGGCGGAAGCCCGAGCATCTCGAGAGCCTCATTCACCTGCTCTCGTGCTCGCGGCACCTCGAGCGCATCGCCGATCACGCGACGAACATCGCCGAGGACGTGATCTACATGATCGACGGCGTCATCGTGCGCCACCGCGCGGAGGA
>JBFYZM010000001.1:0-5683 GCA_041309505.1 Candidatus Krumholzibacteriota bacterium | reverse complement strand
TCTTTTCCTTGTCGCACTTTTCCTGCGCCTGCGCCTGCGTCCGCCACACTCCCGACAGCGAGAGGGGCAGCACGATCGCGGCCACGACGAGGCACGACACGACGCCCGCCCGGCGCCGGCCCCTGTTTCTATCGATCTTCGGATCGAGAATACACATGATGCGCTCCTTCAGATTCGAGCCCTGGGAAATTGTCGACAGCTGCCAGGCCGGCCCGCGGGGCGTGCCGAGATCCGCCGCGATGTCCATCAGGAACATCGCGTAGTCGGAGGGCCTGGCGCCGGCGTTGAGCACCGCGTCGTCGCAGTCGCGCTCCCGTTCGATCCTCGCCGCTTTCACCGCCAGCCAGACGAATGGATTGAACCAGTACACGCTCTTCACGACGATGGCGAGCACCTCGACGAGACCGTCCCGCCGCTTGATGTGGGCAAGCTCGTGGGACAGTATGTAGCGGCGCTTCGCGGCGGGCCACTCCGCCGAGCCGGCCGGGACAACTATCGCCGGATTGATCGCTCCCACCGTTACCGCGGCTCCTATTTCACACGACTCGAAAAGACGAACGCGCCGCTCCAGGCCGAGCCGGGCGGCGGTCTCCCCGAGGAGATCCGCCCACGCCTCGTCCGCCGCCTCGCAGCGCTCGATGATCCTGCGCCCGAGGGCGGTGCGCACGGCGAGCCAGCACAGCGTGAACGCCGCGCCGGCGAGCCACGCGAGGATCGCCCACGCCTGCCACACTCCCGCGGAATCCGCTCCTCGCGCCGCCGTCGCGGCCGGTCCCTGCGTCGCGACTCCGATCCCGTCCTGTGCGTCGATCGTCTTGTCTTCGGGAATGACGAGCGTTTCGGTCCCGACGCCTCGAGCGAACCAGCTTTCCACCTCGGGGATGACCGGAAGATTCCAGATCGGCGAGACGAACCGCCCGAGCGGCAGCGCCAGAAGAACGACGAGGGTAAACACCCAGACCATGCTTCTCGCGTTCGCGGACGCCCTGCGCATCAGCGAGGTCGCAAGACCCGCTATCGCGCAGACGAGCGCCGCCTTGATCGAGATGTCGAGCACGAGCCCGAGAATTCCGGCCCAGTGGACCCCCGCAAGCCAACCGCTTGAGCCCGCGTTCATTTTATCGCCCGCCCTTTCTCGATTCCTCGATGATCTCGAGGATTCTCTTCCGTTCCTCTTCCGTCAGATTCGCGTCCGCTTTCGTGAGAATGGAGATCACGGCCGACGCCTCGGCTCCCTTGAAAAAGGTTTCGAGCACGCCGTCGAGCGCGGTTTTCCTCGCGCTCGCGAGCGGAATGGTCGGGATGTAGATGAATTTCCCCTTTTCCGTTTCGTGCCGCAGATAGCCTTTTTCCTCGAGAACGTTGAGCATCGTCCGGACCGTCGCGTTGGCGGGGCGGCCAGGCAGATTCGCCATAACCTCGATCGCCGTCCCCCTCCCTAAACGGTATACAATCTCCATGATCTGACGTTCCCTGCGGGTGAGCTCTTTCAGATCCGTCTTTTCGACGTTCTTGTCCACGGTAACCTCCTGCACCTACCTGCCGCCGGCGGACTGCTGCCACGAACGCCGCAACGCGTATCCCTGCAAGACCTAACGCGATTGCGGTGCGTTTAACATGTTAAACAATGCGCATGTTAAATATTTAACACTTGTGGGGCGGGTGTCAAGGGTAAAATGAAAAATAATTTTGGGGCGCGGCGCCGGTCCGATACTGCCCGGCGCCCGAAGGGGTTCACCGGATCCGCGGGCTCCGCGGATCCGCCGGCACCGTCGATCATCTGCCGCCGAAGAAAACGCCGAGGAGAATCTTCACATCGGGAATATCTCCGATCCCGAAGCGGCCCTCGATGTTGTACCAACCGCTCTCGCCCAGCGGCATGCGGGCGCCGAGCCCGAGGGTCAAGCCTATTTCGGTATCCCCGTCTCCGTGCTCGGGAGTCCAGATCATAACGGTGGGGCCGGCGATGGCAACCATTTTTCCGCCGTGAGCGTCCGGCCGGAGCTGCCGGGGCGGCGCGACACCGATACGTTACGCCCGTCAAATTCTCTTTACGTCGGAATCGAGAATATCGGAATTATATTATAATGAATCTTGCCCCCTTGACAGGCTCCGCGCGGCTCCGCTATTCTTCTCGGCGGAAGGGAACGTCCGCTCGCGGTCGCCCGAAGGGAGGTGCGGATGATCGATTTCACGGCGTGCTTCGCCATCGCCGCCATGTTCGGCTCTTTCGGGAGCCGCCTCAAACACGATCCGACCCGGCATCCTCCGAAGGGCGCGTTTCTCTACCGGGGGTTCGACAGCGCGGGCAAGCTCATCATCAGGGGCTGGCTCTCGATAAACGCCGACGGCGAGGGCGTCGTCGACGGAGCGTGGTGTCTGGACAGAATCGGCGCCCCGGATGACATAGGGCCGCAGATCGGGCTCGGACGGCTTCGAGGCCGGACCGAAGGACCGCGGCTCTCGTTGAATCTGAATCCGGGCTTCTTCGATTTCCACGTGTCGTTGTCGGGCGCGTTCGACGAGGCTTCGTTCAGGGGAACGTGGCGCTACACCACGATCAGGGGAATCGTGAGCGAAGGGGCGTTCGAGGCGGTCAAGCCCTGAGCGGCGCGGATTCCCCCGGCTCCGCCCGTTTTTCGGAACTTCTCTCCCCCCGGCGCGTTATAATACCACCCAGTCACTCTTCAAGGAAAGGAACGTGCGCCATGAGATCGTTCGTCCTCGCCGCTATCGTCGTTCTCGCTTTCCCCGCCATGCTTCTCGCCGCGGAGAGCGCGAAGGTGCAGTTCCCGGATACGCCCGCCGGAGAGATCGTGGCCGCCTACTTCGAGGCGTTCAACAGCGACGATCCCGGCGCCATGCGCGCCTTTCTCGCGGCGAACCTCTCGTCCGGCGCGCTCGCGCAGCGCCCGGTCGAGCAGCGCCTGATCGCCCTGCGGCAGATCAAAGGAGAGGCCGGGACGCTCGAACCCGTCAAGATCGTCGAGGCCCGCGAGGACGCGCTCACGATCGTCGCCCGGGGCTCGAAGGACACCTGGCTGGAAATCAGCTTCGCGTTCGAGAAGGATCCCCCCGCCAGAATGATCGGCGCGCGGTTCATGATGATGGACGAACCCCCCGATCTGAACGAGCCCGCCGGCCCCCTGACCGAGGCGCAGCTGCTCGCCGCGATCGACAGCCTCGTCGACGCTCTGGTCGAGAAGGACGATTTCTCGGGCGTCGTGCTCGTCGCCAGGGAAGAGGCGCCGCTTTTCAGGAAAGCGTACGGCCTCGCGAGCAAGGAATACGGTACGTCGAACCGGCCGGACACCCGGTTCAATCTCGGCTCGATCAACAAGGTCGTCACGCGCGTCGCGATCGAGCAGCTCGCGGGGACAGGAGCGCTCGGGTTCGACGACAAGATCGGAAAATTCCTGCCGGACTATCCGAACAAGGACGCCGCGGCAAAGGTAACGATTCGCCATCTCCTCGACATGACCTCCGGCGTCGGAGATTTCTTCGGCGAGAAGTACGACGCGACGCCGAAGGACCGGATTCGCGACCTCGCCGACTACTTGCAATTCTTCGCGGCCGAGCCGCTCCTTTTCGAGCCGGGCACGGATAACAGGTATTCGAACGGCGGATACGTCGTGCTCGGGCTCGTCGTCGAGAAGGCGAGCGGGATGAGCTATTTCGATTACGTGCGGGAAAATATTTATAGGCCTGCCGGGATGGAGAATACGGATCACCTCATGGCCGATATGCCGGTGAAGAACGTCGCGAGCGGGTACACGCGAAACTGGGACGGCGAGGAGCATCCGGACGCGCCGCGGCGCAACAACATCTATACGCGTCCGGCCCGCGGAAGCTCCGCCGGGGGCGGCTATTCGACGGCGGACGATCTCCTGAAGCTGGTCCTCGCCCTGAAGGCGGACAAGCTGTCCGCGCCCGGGAGCGCCGGAATGTTCGCGGGAAACATGGCCTTCGCGGGGGGCGCCCCGGGCATCAACGCCTACGTCGAAACGGTCGCAACGATCGGCTGCACGATCGTCGTTCTCTCGAACTACGATCCTCCGGCGGCGGGCAACCCGGGCGGGAAGATCGGACGCCTGCTCAGGCGGCTGAAATGATCTCCTAGGTAAGAATTCGTTTGCACGAGAGCGGTTTTTCTGCTGTCATTCGGGCAACCACAGCAGGAAGGAGACCGCTATGAGCAAGCTCGCCATATTGCTCGCCGTCGCAGCCGTATTCATCCCGCCGGCGGCTCTCGCGCTTTCCGATCCGCCGAAGCCCGCCCCGCCTCTCACGGAAACAAGCGCGCTCTG
This sequence comes from Candidatus Krumholzibacteriota bacterium, assembly GCA_041309505.1. Classification (GTDB taxonomy): domain Bacteria; phylum Krumholzibacteriota; class Krumholzibacteriia; order Krumholzibacteriales; family Krumholzibacteriaceae; genus SSS58A. The sequence continues at coordinate 1,376 of JBFYZM010000001.1, read as the reverse complement.
GCTCGGGCCGGTGAAGCTCGGGGTCCTGCCGCCTCCGCCGGTTCCGCCGGATAATCCCCAGACGACGAGAAAGATCCTCCTCGGCAAGCAGCTCTACTTCGACACACGGCTGTCGAGGGACAACACGGTCAGCTGCGCCACGTGCCACAGCCCGACGATGGGCTGGTCGGACAAGGGGCCGACGAGCGAGGGTATCGACAAGCAAATGGGCGGCCGCAGGGCGCCTCCCGCCTCCAACTCGGCATACATGCCGCTGCAGTTTTGGGACGGCCGCAGCCCAAGCCTCGAGGATCAGGCCAAGGGCCCCATCCAGAACCCGATTGAGATGGGAAACACGCACCAGGTCATGATACGCACCGTCAACGATATCCCCGGATACGTCGAGGAGTTCAAGACGGTATTCGGGACGACGCCGATCACCGTCGATCAGGTCGCGCAGGCGATCGCCGCCTTCGAACGGACGATCGTGACGACCGATTCGCCGTTCGATCGCTATGCGAGGGGAGACGAAACGGCCCTCACCTGCCTCGAGAAAAAGGGGCTCGAGATATTCAACGGCAAGGGACGCTGCTCGTGCTGCCACTGGGGCCCGAATTTTTCCGACGGACGCTTTCATAACCTCGGCGTGCCGAATATCGACCCGGTCAAGCCGGACCTCGGCCGCTACGAAATCACGAAGAATCCTGCCGACAAGGGCGCCTTCAAGACGCCGACGATGCGCGACGTGGGCCTTCGCCCGCCGTACCTCCACACGGGCAGCGAGAAGACGATCGAGGACGTGATCGTGTTCTACAACAAGGGGGGCGGATTCAAGGATCCGAACATGGACCCGATGATGCTTCCCCTCGGGCTTTCGAAGGGGGAGATCGAGGCGCTCGTCGCGTTTCTCGAGCATGGGCTGACGAGTCTCAATCCCGAAGTGGCGGACGTCAAACCCGTTCCGGCATCGGAATTCCCGCAGTAAGGAGGCGATGAACGTGAAAAAGATTTTCATTATTCTTCTGGTGCTCATCGCCCTCCCGCTCGTCGTTCCGGCGCCGGGGCAGGCGATTCCCGCATTCGCGAGAAAGTACGGCTTCAACTGCATGATGTGCCACACGGCCTATCCGAAGCTCAACGACTGGGGGCAGCGCTATCGCGACAACGGCTACCAGCTCCCGGGACAGGTCGGCAAGGAAAAGACGGCGTTCGATTCCCACACGCCCATCGCGCTCAGGACGTCGACCGGCTTCAACGGCTACAGCGTGAAGGCGAATGAGGACGCGAACTACCGGACGACGAGCGGCTTCGGGCTCAGGGGGCTCGATCTCCTCGCCGCGGGGGTCATGCACAAGAACGTTTCCGTGCTCGTGATCTACACGCCGCGGATCGACGAG